>JAVWGW010000033.1:0-13398 GCA_036640375.1 Raoultibacter sp.
AATCATAGCCACCACCGCGGCACCCGATGCGCCAAGCCCGTAGCGCTCATGGAAAAAAACACCCACTTCAGGAATGGTGAGCGTGCAAATTTCCGCAGTTTCTTCCGCAGAAATCACCGCACCCACCTGGCGTGCCAGATCATTTTGCGCCTGCGTCCACGCCCCCGTAGAATCAAGCAGCGTCCCATCACAATCAAATACCGCTCCAGAAATTTTCACAACAACCCTTTCACGCTAAGAGGGAACAAAACCCCGCCCGCAAGATTACCACAGCAAAATGCGATAGCCACCTTAAGGTTTTAGGCAGCCAATGGGCAAAACGAATACGCCATCTTCGCGGCGGTAGGCTACGGGGGTGCCCGTCAGTATTGCCATAAAAGACGGTTCTTGGCGCACACCGCTGGCTTCTGCGCTTGTGCCCGCAAGCCCTTGCTGAACTTCCTTTTTAAGGGCAAGAAGATGCCTAGCGGCGGCATCGAAGTCGCGCGATCCCATCTTCACTTCAATAGGCGCCCATCTGCCATCGGCCAATTGCACTATCACATCAGCTTCCAAATCGTTTGAATCTCGATAGTGAAAAATCTGACCATCAAGCGACTGTGCGTAAATGCGCAAATCACGGACGCAAAGCGATTCAAACAAAAAACCAAAGGTGTCGAAGTTGTTGGTAAGCAACTGCTCGGGGCTGATGCGCAAAGCTGCCGTTGCCAGCGATGGGTCGACAAAATGCCTTTTGGGAGCTTTGCGCAGACGGCTTGCCGATCTAAGATGCGGATTCCACGCGGGCACATCTTCGATGATAAATATGCGGCGCAAAGCTTCAAGATAACTATCGAGAGAGGTTCTTGAAAGGGCTGTTTCGTATTCGGCCATATCCTGGCGAAGGTTTGTTGTCTTTGTTGCCGTGGCACAATGGCGCGCAAGCGATCGCAGCAGCGCACGCACCAAATCGGGGTTGCGCGCGATGCCATCAACCCTTGAAATATCCGTTTCAACAACGGCATCCAGATATTTTCTGCTGACAAGTGTTGCATTTTTATCAGCAACATCCAGGGCATCCGGCCAACCGCCGCGCACAAGCGCATACGCCAAACGCTCAACGGTCAGGCTGCTCATGGCAGAAACGGATTCAAGCCCCTCAAAAAGAGCCTTGAGGGAAACAGATCCGTTGGATTCCTGCGATTCAAAAAGCGACATAGGCCGCATGATAAGGCGCACGATTCTTCCCGTGCCCGTATGAATAACGGGAGCATCAGCAGGCACCGCTGAACCGGTAAGAATGAATTGCCCCTTTTCGCCCCGATCATCTATGGCAGAACGCACGGCATCCCAAAGCTCGGGAGCTTCCTGCCATTCATCGATAAGGCGCGGCGTGGCACCTTCCAGCAAAGCGGCGGGTGCCGTTCTTGCGGCCTGAACAAGCGCACTTCCGTTCGTGCGGTCGGCAAGAAAAAGAGAACTGCGCGAAAGATTGCCACCCGTCCACGTTTTGCCGCACCACTTCGGCCCAACAATAAGCACTCCCCCAAATACGCTCAGAAGCGTTGCGAGTTCGTCATCGACAACGCGCGGCAGGTAATGCGCTGCTTTCATGCTTAGCCTTCTTCCTCGTTTTCCTTATTACAGCTGCGGTTTTCCTCTTTATTCCGCTTGCAGTATACCACCAATTGTGAAGAATGCAGAGGTTTTGGTGTGAACTTTGCAGAGGTTTTGGTGTGAAGAATGCAGAGGTTTTGGTGTGAACTTTGCAGAATTAGCGGCTTTGATTTGCGGCCACCACGGCTTGGCCGTAGGAAAGGCAGCCGTCGTTGGGGGGCAGTTCTTGGTTGATGGCCACGGTGAAGCCCTGGGCAGAAAGAGCGGCCAAGGCCTGTTCGGTCAGGTAGCGGTTCATGAACACGCCGCCGCCCAAGGCCACGGTTGTGATGCCGTACGTTGCCTGCACAAGCTGGCACAGCGTAACGATAGCATCCACAAAGGCATCGTGGAAATGCTGTGCAATCACCGCGCTTGAAACCCCTGCAGCCACATCGTCAAGCAGCGCGCCAAACAGGGGCGCAGCATCAAAAAGCACCACGGAAGTATCCAGCGCCGTGCTGTGTTCTGTGGCCGTGTTTTTGATAAGGCCGATGGTATAGCGCTTATCGAAGGTGGTTTTTTCGCCTGCAATAGCCGCCTCAAGCAAAATGGCACCTTCGCCTTCATAGGTGGGTTCGGTGCAAATGCCCAGCAAGGCGCTTGCCGCATCAAACAGGCGACCCACCGATGAAGAAAGCGGCGTGTTGATGCCGCGGTCAATCATTTGCCCGCACAGGGTGGCGGCCTGTTCCAGCGGCGCCAAAGCCGCTTGTGCTGCAGGGTGTTCCAGCAGATCAAACGCCCAAAGCACCCCATAGGCAGCACGCAGGGGATGCTTGATGGCCGCCGCACCGCCCGGCAGCGGAAAATAGGCGAAATTGGCAAAGCGCTCAAAGGTTTGCAGGTTGGCAAGCAGCACTTCCCCACCCCAAAGCGCGCCATCTTCACCATAGCCTGTGCCGTCAAAGGCAATGCCACACACGGGGCCCGTCAGCTTGTTTTCCGCCATAACGGCCGCGATGTGCGCGTGATGGTGCTGCACGTAAACCAGCTGTTCTTCCTGTTCGGTAGCCCATTTAGTGCTTAAATATTCCGGATGTTTGTCGCAGGCAATAAGGCTTGGCTGCAGCCGGAAAAGGTGCTGGTAAAGCTGCGTGGTCGCACGCCAAGAATCGAAGGTGGCCGCGTTTTCCATATCGCCGATGTGCTGCGAAACGAAGGCTTCGTTGCCCCGCGTAAGGCAAAAGGTGTTCTTCTGTTCGGGGCCTGTGGCAAGAAGGCAAAGCGCCGGCGCTGGTTGCGCGGCGTTCGCGGCGTCCCCGGCTTCCGCATCATCGCAGGTGGGAAACGAAATCGGCAGGGGCGTGTAGCCGCGTGCCCGACGGATAAACTGCAGCGCTGTGCCTTGGTCGGGCGTGGCAAGCAGGCGCACCACCGAATCATCGTAGCGGCTGCGAATGGCGCGGTCGTTGCCCACAAAGGCATCGGCGATGCCGGCCAAAGCCTCGTAGGCCAGCGTATCATCGGTCACAATCGGTTCGTCGTGCAGGTTGCCCGACGTCATAACCAGCGTGCCGCCAAAATCGTGCAACAACAGATGCTGCAGCGGCGTATAGGGCAACATAAGGCCCAGTTCAACCAGGTCATCGGCAAGGCCGGGCGCAAACGTGACGCCTTCCTTCTTCTTCAGCAGCACGATGGGATGCTGCGCGCCGCACAAAAGGGCTTCTTCTTCGGGGCTTATCTGGCACAGCGCACGCGCCGCAGCAAGCGAAGGCGCCATCACGGCAAACGCTTTGCCCTCACGCCGCTTACGCCGCCGCAACTGGGCAATCGCCTCAGCATTTTCAGCATCGCAGGCCAGATGAAACCCGCCCAAACCTTTAATGGCCACGATGCCCCCCTGGCGCAGCAACGCCACCGCATCGGCCAAAATGGCATCACTTTGAGCGCGCGTATTTCCCCACGCAATTTCGCCGCCACCAACGCGCCAGCTTAGGTGCGGGCCACATTCAAAGCACGCGTCGGGTTGCGCATGAAAGCGCCGGTCAAGCGGGTCGCCGTATTCTTGTGCACAGCGCGTGCACATGGGAAAGGCCGCCATGGACGTGTTTTTGCGATCGTAGGGCAGCTTCTCAATAATGGTGAAGCGCGGCCCGCAATTCGTGCAGTTTATGAAGGGATAGCGATAGCGGCGATCATTGCGGTTGAACAGTTCGCGCACGCAATCGTCGCAGGTGGCCAAATCGGGCGAAACCAGCGTGGTTTTTTCCACCGCAGCCGCATCCGAAAAGCGAATTTCAAACGCTTCAAAGCCTTCCAGCGGCACTTCGCGCAGCTCTATTTCTGTCACACGCGCCGCAGCAGGAGGGTTTTCGGAAAGCTCGAGCACGAAGGCATCAAGCAGCTTAGCTTCCGCTTCGGCATGGATGAACACGCCGTCGGCGGCGTTGAGCACCCAGCCTGTGATCAGGTATTTTTTTGCCATACGGTACACGAAGGGGCGAAACCCCACCCCTTGCACGATACCTTGCACGTGAATAGAGAGTGCCTCGATCATGAAACCCTACCTTAGTTTGTATGTTGCTACGCGGCCTGCGTACGCGGCGCCCTAGCGCTTCTCAAGAATTTCGGCCACCACTTGGGCAAGCTGCCGCAACGTTACCGACGAATTGTCGGGCAGATGCAAATGCAGGCAGCGGCGCCCTCTGCTGGCCAATACAAGCAGGTCACCCGATGCTTGCGCCTTGGCAAGAGCCCCCAGGCTTTCGGCCTCTTCCGTCAAAGGAATATCTTTAAGTTCGTCGGCGGAAAGGATCAAAAACACCCCGTTGTTCGGCCCGCCCTTGTGCAGCTGACCCGTGGAATGCAAGTAACGCGGCCCCACTTCCAGGCACGATACCACGCGACACTTTTCGGCCACACCGTGACGAATCGTCTCTAGCGCTTCGCGGCGTCCTTCACCCGTGAACGGCAAAAAGGCGTTGAGCGCAAAATAGTCACCCGGTTCGATGCTGTCAAGCAGCGCCGTCAAAGCCACGCGCACATCGGTGATTCCCTTGAAGCATTCCGGCAGGCGCACTTCCACTTCGCCCATGTGAATGTCGTCCAAAAATTCCTGCGTAAAATCGGGCTCGGGCTGGCCTTCGGCAAGAATGTTGAGCACTTCTTTTTTTGCAGAAGACACATCGGGCTGGTCAAAGGGACAGATTTTCATCAGATAGCCGCACATGGCGATGGCGTATTCCCACAGCACAAAATGCTCGGCCAGTTCGGCCACGCTTTCGATTTTGAAGTTGATACGCGGAATGGCCACATCGATATAGGCCAGGCTCATCTCGAAGTTTTTGCGTTCATCCCACAGGTCGGTCCACGTTTGGTACATGATAACACTGCGGTCGCCGGGGTCTTTGTTCAGCAGCAGCGAATCAAGTTCGATGTTGGGCAAAATTCCCTTGCCTTCTTTGCCCAAACTTTCTGCCACCAGCTGTTCTATCCATAAGCCAAGCACGCGGCCACGCTTGGGCGTAAGGAAGGAAAACTTGTTGCGCCCACCCACGTAATTGTCATACAAAAAGGCTGCCAACCCGATTGCCGGGTTGTCGATGGCGTCTTCCGCACAGCTTTCTTCCGCTTCTACGGCATGCTGCATAAATTCGTTGAGGTTGATGCCCACCAGGGCGGCTGGCAAAAGGCCGAACACAGAAAGCGCCGAAAAGCGTCCCCCCACCGTGGGTTCGCCGCTGAATACCGCCAGCCAGCCTTCGCGCTTGGCCTGGGCTTCCAGTTCAGACCCTGGGTCGGTGATAGCCACCAGGTGATCGACGATTTCTTGTTCAGACATTCTGCCCGCAAGTTCGCCGCGCACCGCCCGCAAGGCAAGGCGCGGTTCAATGGTGCCGCCACTTTTGGAAGACACGATAAACAGCGTCGTTTCAGGCTTCGCTTCCGCCAAAATCGCCCGCACGCGCACAGGTGAATCGGAATCGAGCGTTTTGAACGACACCATGCTGGAATCGGGCTTGTTGTATTTCGTGATGGTCATGGGTGCCTGCGTCGAGCCACCTTGGCCAATCAGCACCACCGTGCGCAAACCGCGCGCAATAATCATATCGGCAAACGCCTGCATATCTTTGAGCGGCGTGCGCGGATTGCTGGCCAAATCGGTCCAGCCCATATAGTTTTGGGCACAGCGCTGCGCCGCTTCAGAAAAGTCGTAGAGCGTATCATCTTTGGCATGCATGCGACTTGCCACTTTTTCCTTCACCAATATTTTGGTGGAAGGATACAGTTTTTCTGCGTCTCCAGCTAACATAGCAACCTTCTTTCCTACACAATTCGTTCGATTTTACCAAACAAACCTGCTTTGAGGGGGGTTTTCACCGTTTCAGCGCGTTCGTCTTGCGCCTTGCGCGCCCACGCATAAGGAATCCCACGCCAACGCGCGTTTTCCCCAATGAAAAGTTGTGAAAATTGGGGGGTTCCCTTTCTTATTGGAATCAATTATTATTTAGGAATAGATTTTAATAAAGAATCTCGAAAGGAAGTTCTATGAAGAAATCTCGCAAGGCACCGCTCATCTTTTCGTTCGTTCTTGTAGCGGCGTTGGGGACACTTACCCTAGCTGGCTGCGGCGGTGGAGCTTCTTCCGCCGACCCCAAGGCGCTTTATGAAAGCAAATGCGGCACCTGCCACAGCCTTTCAACCGTGGACAATGCAAGTTACACAACAGCTGATCAGTGGTCTACCAACGTCAAAAGAATGCAGGCCATGACAAGCAAGATAAGTGACGACGACGCCACCAAAATTACTGATTACCTTGCCAACCGGTAGGGGTCACATAAGGAATGCTCGACAAGAGTAGGGGTGGGCGCGCGCATGCGGGCACACCACAAACCAAGGGAGGAATAAGCAATGGCAGAATTGACCAGACGTAATTTCATGAGGGGTGCCGCCGTAGGGGCCGCAACTTTGGGCGCAGGAGCTTTGCTTAGCGCCTGCTCAAGCCAGCCGAAGGCCGCAGAGCCCAAAGCTGATGCAGCAGCAAAGCCCGAATATGTGGCCGAGGTGCTAAGCCCCACCACCGCACCCGACGCCGCCAAGGCAAGCAACTTCGGCATTGCACCGGAAAGCAAAACGGTCGTGGGCACCACCTATGAAAATCTCATGTCGGCAATCACCGGCGAAACCGGCGCCACCACAAAGTATGAAGCCTTCTCGAAAGCTGCCGAAAAAGAAGGATTTAACCAGCTGAAACGCTTGTTTGACGCTACGGCTGCCGCCGAAAAGATTCACATTGGCCTTGAGTATGATCTGGCCAAGAAGATGAAGCCCGAAACCCAAAAACCCACGCCCCCCGCAGTCGAAGCTCACGCTTCAGGCATCAACCTTATCTTGGGCGCGCAGGGCGAAATCTATGAAACATCGGATATGTATCCTTCGTTTATCAAGAAGGCACAAGAAGAAGGCGAAACGGAAGCCGTTGCCGTGTTCACGCGTGCCAAACTGGCCGAAGCCTATCACGCCGAACGCTACATGGATGCCTACAGCACCATCGACACCCCCAGCGATGCAAAATACTACCTGTGTCCCATCTGCGGATACATCCACAAAGGTGAAAACTTCACCGCCTGCCCCATCTGCTTGGCTCCCAAAGATTCCTTCACCGCCTACTAAACCCCTTCCCGTAGGCCAAAAAAGCCCCGGCACAATGCCGGGGCTTTTTTATTATCAACAACAACCTAAAGACCCAGTGCTTTTTTAAGCGCCGAAACTCTGCGCCGAGACACGGGGATTTTTTCTTCTGATCCATCAAGCGAAAGCAACAGCGTGCCGCCGGAAACGGATTCGACTTCTTTTACCATGGAAAGGTTGACCAAGTAGCCACGGTGCACGCGGAAAAACCCGTGCCCATCAAGGCGCTTTTCAAGCTGCGCCAAGCTGACCGTGGAAAAATAGCGATCGGTATCGGTTTGCAGGTAGGCATAATCGTCGCGCGCCATAACGTAACGAATTTTATCGATGCCGATAAGGATTTTCTTGCCACCCTTTTCAACCGGAATGCGCTCTGATTTTTGCACCTTTGCATGCAGGGCAACGTGTTCACGCACGCGCGAAATGGCCTGCGAAAGACGTTCGGTTTCCACGGGTTTCACCAGGTAATCGATGGCGTTAACCTTGAAAGCCTCCAGGGCAAATTCGCTGTAGGCAGTCACAAAAACAACGGCCGGGGGAAACTTCAGATGCTGCAAAGCTTCGGCCAACTGCAGGCCGGTGGCTTCGGGCATATTAATATCAAGAAACATCACATCACAGGGATATTCCTTGAGTTTTTCGATAGCTTCGCGCACGCTAGCCGCCTCACAAGCGACCTCGGTCTGGCCAAGTTCGTCAAGAAGGTATTTCAGCTCTGAACGCGCAGGAGCTTCATCATCAACAATCATTGCTTTCAGCAATTTTGCCTCCAAAGTGGTAATCTGCAAAGCTTAGGTACTCCTTTTATTATAGAGCATTTTAACTGACACCCCACCATAATAGCAGGGCGCCCACGCATGCGCTAGATTTTCTGAAGCAAGAATAACCCATATGTGAGAGCAACACGCTCTCATTTCCCCGAAACCCCTAGTTGTATTCGTGAATGGCACCGTTTTTAAGGAAGAGAACCACGCGCGTGCCCCGCCCCAATTCGGTATCAATATCCATGTGCGATTCCCGGCCAAAATACCCACGCATGCGGTCGTTAACATTTTTCACCGCAATGCCCAAGCCTGTTTCCGATTGCGGATGCAAAATGTTGTCGCGCGCTTCATCGGTCATGCCCACGCCGTCATCCTCAATACACACAAGCACATCGTTGCCCTCGCGCTGCCCGCTTACGTGGATGGAAAGCATCCCTTCCGAAGGCATGGCGTGACGCACCGCATTTTCCACCAGGGGTTGCACCATGAAGGCCGGCACCATCATGCCTTCCACATCGGGTTCAATTTCGATGTCCAGACAAAGGCGGTCTTCGCCGAAGCGTGCCACTTCAAAGGTGAAGTAGCGTTGTACCTGTTCAAGCTCGCGCGAAAAGACAATCAGATCGCTTGAATCTTCCAGAGTCCGCCGATAGAACACGGCAAATTCACGCAGCAAAATGCGCGCTTTTTCGGGATCGGTGCGTATAAGGGAAGCTATTGTGTTGATGGTGTTGAACAAAAAATGCGGATTGATCTGGCTTTGCAGCGCCTTGAGTTCCATGCTGGTCGCAAGCTTTGTTTGCTGTTCAAGCGCAGATGCCGCCATCTGGGTGGAAAGCAGTTCGCCGAAGCCTTCCGCCACCGAAACTTGGGTTTCGTTGATGTTGCGCCGCGTTTTGTAATAGAACTTCAGCGTGCCCTCCGGCTTGCCCGCAACGGTTAAGGGCACGATGATGGCCGCCTTGATGCTGCGTACACTTGAGGGAAACCCGATTTCTTCCGGCGTCATCATAATGCGGGTTTCGCCATCTGAAAGCGTGGAATGCGTGGCCGCGGTGCGGATAAGCGTGCCGCCCTGGTTGTTGTTTTGCTCGACGCCGGCATAGCCTAAAATGCAATCTTTGTCGGTGATGGCCACGGCAACCGCCGGAGATGCGGGCAGCAGCAATTGGCAGATTTTTTGCGCGGATTCGACCGATAGTTCGTCAAGCAGGCAGGCAAGCGTTTGGCTGGCAAGCTGCAAGATGGCATCGGACTGGCGCGCGCGCACGTTATCGGGGTCCATAAGCAGGCGGATAGTCAGCAGCAACGACAGGGTGAACACCGCGCCGGCCACCACCACCAGGCCAATATCAAGGTTGCCCGGCGTTGTAAGCATCCACACCAAGGCCGCCCCCGAAACAAGGGCGAACAAAAACAGGATAATCTCAAGCGCGAAATAGCGGATGCGCTTCGGTATTTCGGTTAGCATACTGCTTCCTTTTCTGCGTCGTTCATGAAGCCCAGCCTATCACAGCACGATGAATTCGTTGACCACTAAAAGGATAGCGACAAAAATAAGGAATCCACCGAACAAAAACCGCAGCGTGCGATCGGGCACGCGCCGCATAAGGGAAGCGCCCAGCAGGGCGCCAGGGATGGATCCAACCGCCATCGCAGCGCCTGCGATAAAGTCCACATTGCCCAGCAACGCCTGGGTGATGGCGCCGGGGATGGCCAAGATGGTAACGGCAATAAGCGACGTGCCCGAAGCGTGGCGCATCGAAATGCCCACGACGCTGATAAACAAGGGCACCATGATAAAACCGCCGCCCACGCCCACATAGCCCGAAGCCACGCCAGCAGCCAGGCCAATCAGCGCGCCTTTAAACAGTTGAGATTTTGTGAAAGACGCAGCCGAATGCTGCGGGGTCGGGGTCGGGGTCGAGGCAGGGGCGAGGCGGAAGCTGCGGGCGGCACCACCAGCACCGACGAAACCGAAGCGTCCACGCGCGCGGCACCCTTTTTCGCCGCAGCCTTTTTTTCGGGCTTGGGTAAGGCTCGCGCCTTCTTCAGCATACTGATTGCTGAATACCCGATAATCAGCGCCGCAGCCGCCATGATGGCCCATGAAGGAGAAATCGACGCCAGCCACACGCCCACAGGCGCTGTACACGCGCCGCCCAAGCCGGCAGCCACGCCCAGCGGCACACGACAGGTCTTGTTGCGAATGTGGGTAACGCAGCCCGCAAGCGAGGTGGGAATGATGGTAAACAGCGAGGTGGCAGCCGCTTCGATGGCAGAAAGGCCAAACCCCAGCCGGAAGACAGGCACCATAACCGTGCCACCGCCAATGCCCAGCAGGCCCGATAAGATGCCCACGACAACGCCCACGCAGGCCGCAACAATAAAGGTGAACACGAAGGTGGCCTGCTATTCCGCTACGTTAAGGCGAATTTCGCTTGTGGAACCCGGGTCGATGCCGGCCGCCGCACATGCTGCCGCCATGCGCTGCTCATCGTTGCCCGCCTGGCGCTGCGCTGCCGATTGCAAAAGCGCCGTGCGCAAAATCTGGTCGGCTTCGATGCGCGCCATCAGTTCAGGCCACACAAATTGGAACTCGAAATATTTCGCGCAATTGCGCTGCGCATACGTGGAAGCTTCGCCCGTGGCTGCCTTGGCAGCACGGCGATAATCCCGCTTGTCGGGTCGCGCTAAGCTGCGCAAAGATGCTGTAAGACGAATACGCCGCTCGATGCCCGCCTCCAAAAACGGCCCGGGGTAGGGCTCAAGCGAGGCCGGCTTAACCTGCAACAAATCGATCTGTGTGCGGCTATATTCCATCTTGCGATATTCGTAGAGCCAGCGATAAATATCCTGGCGAAACCGCACGCCCTCACTGGCGGATTCTGGGGGCAGATGGCGCAGGCTCCACTGGTTATCAAACCAGATATCTGATCCGTACATGCGCAGGTTAAGCATGTAATCAAGGTCTTCGCCACGCGCGATCCACGGGTCGAAGGAAAGGCGCTTGAAGGCTTCTTTGTGCAGCGCCAGGCAGCCACCGCACACATGGTTTGAACGGGAAAGCCGCGGCCCGCGCATGGCGCGTTCAATCCACGCGTTAAACGCTTTACCCTGCTGCCAAAAATGGTTGTACCACTTATCTTGGCTCTTCGAGCGATACGAGCCTTCGGAATTAAAATAGAAGCCCGACTTCGCCAAAATGGGAATGCCCTTTTTAGTTAATTTACCCAGGCCATACATAGCTTTGCGCAAAAAGTCGGGGTCTTCGATCACTTCGTCATCATCAAGAAACACAACGGAATCGAAGCCGAGCACGTTGGCCACAACCAGCCCCAAATTGCGCACCGAACCATAACCGGAAAGGCCGATTTCCTTGCTCATTTTACCTGATCCCAGCTGCTCCATGCGCTGCTGGATAAGCAGGTATTCGGAAGCGCCGATAACCACCGTGTTCAAGCTGGGGAATTGGCCAACGATTTGCTGGACTTTTTCCGCCGCCTGATTTTCAATGGCCGGTTCGCTGGCAACCAAAATAACTACAAGCCCCAACCCTGCCACCTTCTGCAGCGAATGCAGGCAGCGCGGCAGTTCGCCCGACTGCGACATGGGCGTCGGGTGATCATAGGTGGTCAAGACGTTGCCGCCTTCTTTGCGAACGCGCCCCGACATAAATGCGGGAATAATAACAACCGGATTCATAGGCTTCCTTTATAATCTGCAAGTTCAGGTGTGCCCCGCAACGCCGCACGTGCAGCGCACCCAAGCCAGCCAACCCTGATAGAATACCCCGCTATTGTAGCGGTTTTTGCTCCCCCACATCGTCAACTACACGCAAATTGCGAAGCGCAGCCAACAGCGGCAGGCCCAGCGCGTACACAACAAGAGCTTCCCCCAGCCCTGTGGCAAGCACGCCGAACAGGTACATGAACAGGTAGGCACCATCGAGGTTTATGCTGGTGAAGGGAAGGGTGTAGAAGCCAAATCCTTGCAGCAAAATAGGCAGGTAAGCAGGCACGATAAGCGCATTGGCTATAACGGGCCCCAGCAGTGCCAGCTTGGGTTTCTTGCGGAATTTGCGGCACCACAAAGCGCCCAAACAGGTGGCCAAGCTGCCGAAAATAACATCGAGCAGCCCCAGCGCACCCGTGCCGTTTATAACCAGCGCGATCACGTTGGCGATGATGCAACCGATGGTTAGGCCAGGCACCGCAGCCGGCGTCAGCACAGCCAACACGCACACCGCTTCCGAAATGCGAAACTGCACGGGACCCCACGCAAGCCCCTGCAACAAAAACAGTGTGATCAGCGTCGCCGCCGCATACACCGCAGCAATCATCCCTGCCTGAGCGACAAAGGTGCTCCTTTTTCTTTTCATCGATATTCTCCTTTTACCGCGCAGCCTACAGGCCGCGGGTCATGGGCAACGATTAAACAGCCAGCACAGGGCCCAACGATGTACCAGCGCAGCGGAAAGTATAGCAGATTAGGATCCCTGCACGGCATGTTTGATGGGCAGCTTCGTTGCTGGTGCGCCGCAAGCTGTGGCTGAAGCGCGTGGCCTTATCCCTTGCGGCGGCGGGGGTGGCCGGTGCGGGTATGCAGGCGGTCGGCTTCTTCGCGGCGCTTGGCAACCGCGTCTATTTCCTGCGCAAGCGCCTGGTAGGAAGCAAGGCGAGCCTTTGATAGTTCCCCGGCAGCCACGGCAGCTTGCACGGCGCACCCGGGTTCGTTTATATGTTTGCAGTCGCGAAAACGGCACTGCGCGGTAAGCGCTTCAACATCGGCAAACGCAGCCTCCATGCCGCTGTGGGCATCCCAAAGCCCCATGCCGCGCACGCCGGGCATGTCGATAACGCGCCCGCCACCAGGTATTTCAATCATTTCGCGCGCCACCGTCGTGTGACGCCCCTTGCCATCGGTGGCGCGCACGGTGGCCGTCGCCTGCACCTCTTCGCCCACAAGCACGTTGATCAGGCTTGACTTCCCCACGCCGGAACGGCCTATCAGCACGGCCGTTGTGCCCGCAGGAATAAGCGCGCGCACTGCTTCGACTGAATGGGGGTCTTCTTCGGTCACTACCACGATGGGCACGCTGCCCACAAGATCTTGCACGCGCTCGCGGATGGCCTGCAGGTGTTCTTCGCTTTGGGCAAGGTCGGCCTTCGTCAATACAACCGCAACCGCAGCGCCCGTTTCAAAAGCCAAAACCAGTTCGCGCTCAAGCCGGCGCAGGTTCACTTCAGCCAGCGGTTGCGCCACCAACACGCATTCGAAGTTGGCTGCCAGCACCTGCGACGTGGCGCGTTCGGTGGGGTCCTTGCGCACAAACACGTTGCGGCGCGGCAAAATTTCTTCG
>JAVWGW010000034.1:0-12629 GCA_036640375.1 Raoultibacter sp.
AGTAAAACCCCGACACAGGGGGTGCATGCGTTTTCCCGCCTTCTACAAGGCCTCCAAGGGTGCGGTAATCTTTTGAAAGCGGGGGTTGTCGGTGCACTCTTGCCACACGGCAGAGGAGAATACCCTGTCTTTCATGTCCTTTTGCAGCATTTCGCCCACCGATACTTCGTAAAGTTGCTGGTCGGAACTGCTTAATTTTGGGCTAAACACCGCGTCCAGCTTATCAAACAGGCCTCGTTGCCCCATCGTGGGATCTGATTTGGTTATCCTCTCATCAGTCGCATAGGCGACGTAGCGCTCCAGGTGGTTGAAGGCGCACTCTTCATTGCCCATCTGCTTGTAAGCCGTTGCGGCATTGATTTGCAAACCAAGCCCCTGCACCGGGTTAAACACATCGAGCTCGAAGGCATCAACCATTGCCTCTGCCGCAACAACCAGGGCATCAACTCGCGTTTTGTCGTTTGGGCAGAGCAGTATCTGCGCCGAACAAGCATTCATAACTTCCGTGATTCCCCAAAACACTGATTCTTGATAGGTCTTCAAGGCAGCTTCGTGGTTTCCCGCCTGCTCGTAAGCATTTGCGAGCATCGCATCGATTGGCGAAGACTGTGTGCGCATACCACCCAACAAGGCAATCGCATCATCAAAATTTTCAAGCATGATAAAGCTTGTTGCGCGCAAAAGAAATGCTTGTTCCCGATACTCTTTTTCATCAGCGTTTTCCTCAACGCGAGCAAGAAGCTCCAGGGATTTTTCCAGTAAAATCTGTTGATGCGCCTTATCGACAGCAGCACGATTGATCAAGACCATCACAACCTGAAGCAGCAACGGCCAACACGAAGCGTAATCTCTTACCGAATTCAAGCACTTCTGATAACCCGCTTCGAAATCTTGTTCAAAAGCCCCGAAAAGACCGTATCCCACCTGGGCTATTTGATCGTGTGACAGCTGAGGATGGTACGAAAACAGCTCATCGAGCGTCAGTGAAAAGTAGGAGGCGATGCGAGGCAACTGCGCCACATCAGGCAAACTTTGCCCCATCTCCCACTTCGAAACGGCAGCCTTGGATACTCCCAGGTGCTGCGCCACCTCATCTTGCGTAATCCCCCGTTTTTTACGGCACCGCGCGATTACTGCGCCGACGTTGATTGTGTCCATAGCAAACTTCCTTTCGTTATGTAGCGCCTACTTGAATAGAGGGGGAAGTTCGACCGGTCGTTTCCCTCTGTTCTATTATTGCGTCAATCAATGGTTGTTACAATGGAGCGCTAGTTGACTTTAGGCGATAAAAATCAACCGACTTCCCGCAAAGCTCTTGGATTCTTCGGCAGAAAAGCACGCTTGGAAGCGTTGCGCTTAGTGGGTTCGTGTATGATTTGGAGCAGATTCTCAAAGTTTCAATTGATGCATCGACAACTGAAAGCCTTACGCACGAATTCCTCAACAAAACAAGAAATGACGAGGTACTACTCTATGAACGACCAAGCAAATCTGATTGACGGGGATGCGCAGACCCCCGACAAAGAAGGTCTTTTTCCCGCGGCAGCCAAGGCGGACGCGGGCGGGGTGGGTGTTGTCAAAAAAACGCCTGCGGCGGCGGATGCGGAGGCGCAAAATCCCTTTTTTCGGGCGGCTAACGAAGATGATGACGGCTATGACCCCTATTCTGATCGCGTGGAAAAAACAAGCTTGTTTGAGGAAGATCCCTGGCGCTAGCGCGGGGTGATTCGTGTATATTTAAGGCAGCTTGCAAAATAATGTGATGGGGCGCGCAGGAAATCCAGCACAACACTGCGCCGGCCACCCAGAAACGATGGGATGATGCACCATGAACAACGAGACGGTTGAATCACATATTGCTTCGGGGAAAGCACGCCGCACCACGATGTCGCGCAGCGCGCATGCGGAATGGAAGGCGCCCGCCAACCGGCCAAACCCCGTTGAGCTGCTAAAGCAGCAGGCGCTCACGCGCGAACAAGACCTTGTCCCTTTGCGCTACGAGCGCATGGGTGTTTCCCCCTTCACGTTTTACCGCGGATCAGCACTTATCATGGCCAGCGACCTTTCAACTATGCCCCACACCAATCTGCGTGTGCAGCTGTGTGGCGACGCCCATATTGCCAACTTCGGCTGCTTCGCTTCGCCAGAACGCCGTCTGGTTTTCGACATAAACGACTTTGACGAAACGCTGCCCGGACCTTGGGAGTGGGATGTCAAGCGCTTGGCGGCAAGCATCGAAATATGCGGGCGCGACCGCGGTTTCAAAAAAGGCGACCGGCGACAAGCGGTTATGACCGCCGTGAAAAGCTACCGCGAAGCCATGATTTCGTTTGCCCGCATGAACAATATGGATGTGTGGTATGCGCACCTTGATGTGGAACAAGAACTGCGCCGCAGCAGCGCCCTCAGCAGCAAAAAAGAGGGCAAGATTGTGCTGAAAGAACTGGAACAGGCCTACCACAAAACCAGCGCCTCGGCCGTAAAAAAACTTACATCCCTGGTAGATGGCAGCTTGAAAATAAACAGCACGCCCCCGCTTATCGTGCCCCTTTCCGAACTTTTCCGCGATGCGCAAACGGTGCGCAAAACCGAAGCTCTTATCGACGAGTTGACGCAGGCCTACAAAGAAACGCTGCCCCGCGATCGCCAGCATCTTTTTGAGCAGTTTTCCTATGTGGATAGCGCGCGCAAGGTAGTGGGTATTGGCAGCGTCGGCACGCAGGCATGGATTATCGTTTTGGCGGGCTGGGATCAAAGCGACCCCTTGGTTTTGCAGCTGAAGGAAGCGCAGGGGTCGGTTCTTGAAAGCTTCGTTGGGGCAAGCGAATTTGACAATCACGGACGCCGCGTTGTCGAAGGCCAGCGCCTGATGCAGGCTTCAAGCGACGTGATGTTGGGCTGGGTGCGCGGCACGGGACCCGATGGCGTCACGCGCGATTTTTACGTGCGCCAACTGTGGGATTGGAAATCTTCTGCCAATCTTTCCGCCATTGATTTTGATGAACTAAGCGTAACGGGCGCCATGTGCGGCTGGACGCTGGCGCGCGCGCACGCCCGAAGCGGCAACCGTATAGCCATCGCCTCATATTTGGGCGCAGCCAATACCTTTGACAAGGCCATTGCCGATTTTGCCGCTTCTTACGCCGACCAAAACCAAGCCGACTACGACGCTTTCATGCAAGCGCGCGGCGCAGGAGAACTTTAGCCGCGCACTTCGGCAGCTGTTGCGCCGCACACCTTCTTCACCAGGCGGTCGTGCGTTTTTTCAACCTCTTCGCTGGTAAGCGTGCGGTCGGGCGCACGATAGGTAAGCGCATAGGCCATCGACTTTTTGTGCGCGCCCAGGCGTTGTTCGTCGCGATACACATCAAACAGGCGCGCTTCTTCCAACAGTTTGCCGCCCGCAGAATGCAGACACTGCGCAAGGCGTTCGTGGCTTACCTCTTCATCAACCACAAAAGCGATGTCAATGGACACGGCAGGAAACGCCGGCACATCAAGGTAATCACGCGCGGGCGTAGCCACGCGCAGCAGCGCCGCCACGTCAAGTTCCAAAGCGACCACGGGGGCAGCCGCATCAAAGGCCGCAACCGCCAGCGGATGCAGTTCGCCCACCCAGCCCAAAACGGTGCCGCCCGCAAGCACTTGGGCGCCGCGCCCCGGCTGCACATGCGGTGCCTCATCGGCTTCAAGCGCCTTGAAGCGCAGCTTCGCAATGGCCAGTTCGCGGGCGATTGACTCAACGACACCCTTGCCGTCGAAGAAATCAAACGCGGTTGCCGCAACATTCCAACCGGGCTGATCCATGGAGCCTGCCAAAACAACGGCAAGCTTCTGCTTTTCTTTGGGCTGCTTTTTGCCTTCATGCGCGAAAAAGGTCGAGCCGATTTCGTAAAGCTGAATGTTTTTAACGCCGCGCGCCTGGTTGTGCGCAACGCTGCGCAACAGCCCTGGAACAATGCTGCGGCGCATGACGGATTGAGCGGCGTTCATGGGGTTGATCAGTTCGACCGCTTGCCCCATTTCCTCAACATTCATGCGCAGGGCATCCAGTTCGCCGGGCTCGGCAAAGGAATAGGTCATCGTTTCGTTGAGGCCGCAGCCACGCAGCGTGGTATGGATGGTGGCAAGGGTGTGTTCTGCGGCGCTGCGCAGGCCAACGCGCCCGCGGCCACCCGGCAGCGTGGACTCAATTTTATCCATGCCATACAGGCGCAGCACTTCTTCGTACAGGTCAATTTCGCGTTCCAGATCGGGGCGGAAAGAGGGCACCGCCACGGCAAGCACGCCTTCGCCGGCTTCGGAGAGCACACAGCCCAGACGGGTGAGGATGTCCTCGATTTCTGTGCGCGCTATAGCGGCGCCCATCAGGGCATTGAAGCGCTCGATACGAAATTCCAGAGCAACCGGTTCGGGCGCGTGCGGCCACACATCGACCAGACCTTGGCACACCTGCCCGCCGGAAACCTCCGCAATTAAAGCGGCAGCCATGGCCGCGTTAAAGGCAATCGGGTTGCTGTCGACACCGCGTTCGTAGCGGATGGACGATTCGCTTATAAGGCCTAAGTTGCGGCTGGTGCGGCTGGTGTGCGCCGGACTGAAGGCCGCCGTTTCCAGCAGCACCGTCGTGGTGTCTTGCGTCACTTCCGTGTCAAGCCCGCCCATAACGCCGGCCAGCGCTATGGCGCGCTTGGGGGTCGCAATCACCGTCATATCGCTTTTGAGCAGGCGGGCTTCCCCATCAAGCGTCGTGAACTTTTCGCCTTCTTCGGCGGGGCGCACGATGATGTGCGCGATGCCTTCTTCCCCATCAAGCTTGTCGAAATCGAAGGCGTGCAAGGGTTGGCCCAGCAGGAACAATATATAGTTTGTTACATCGACAACGTTATTGATGGAACGCGCACCCGCCGCCTGAATGCGTTCGACCAGCCAATCGGGGCTAGGACCAACCTTTACATTTTTGATAACGCGGGCCGTATAGCGCGAACAGCGTTGTTCATCGGCGATGGTCACCTTGGCGCAATCAGCCGCCGCGGCGTCGATTTCAGCCAAATCATAGCGGGGATAGGTCACGGGCTGGCGCAACATGGCACCCACTTCGCGCGCCATGCCCACCATGGAAAGACAATCGGGGCGGTTGGGCGTGATTTCCAAATCGAGCACGGTGTCGCTTAGCTGTAGATAATCGGCAAAGGGCAGACCCACCGGCGCTTCGGCAGGCAGAATCCAGATGCCATCGCTATCGGTGCCCAGCCCCAGTTCGCGCGCGGAACAGTTCATGCCGCAGCTGGTGACGCCGCGCAGCTTCGACTTCTTGATTTTCGTGCCATCGGGCATAACCGCGCCCACCAGCGCCACGGGAATCTTGTCACCTTCATTGAAATTTTGCGCACCGCACACAATTTGCAGCGGTTCAGGCACGCCCGCCTCATCGGTATGCGCCGCGCCCACGTCAACTGAGCACACCCACATATGATCGGAATCGGGATGCACCGCGCGCTGCGCAATAAGCCCCACCACAATATTGTCGTAGGCAGCCCCCAAGGTAGTAACCGCCTCAACCCCGGTTCCCGTCAAATCGCACAGGTCACAAAAAGCCTTAATATCACCCGGCACCTGCACATATTCACTCAACCACTTCAAAGAAACTAACATAATAAAGTCCTATCTAGCGTAATGTCTTATCTTCCAACGCACCCCCAGGGATACAACGCCAGCCCAGACGGTTGAGCGCGTATCGTAGCGAAGTGAGTTCAGCGCTCGGCCGTCTGGGCTGGCGTTGTATCTCCGCGTTTATCTTCGCCTTCTAAAATTGGCGTAAAAAGCGCATGTCGCCTTCAACAAGCATCCGCAGATCGGGCACGTTATACTTCAGGCACGCCACGCGTTCTACACCCAGGCCAAACGCAAAGCCGGAATACACTTCCGGGTCGATGTGCGCATAGCCAAACACATTGGGATCCACCATGCCGCAGCCCAAAATCTCAAGCCACCCGGTCCCCTTGCAAAAGCGGCACCCTTCGCCGTGGCAGATGCCACAGGAAACATCCACTTCCGCCGAAGGCTCGGTAAAGGGGAAATAGTGCGCGCGAAAGCGTGTTTTGCGATCGGGTCCAAACATCTGCTTGCAGAAATAATCCAGCGTACCCTTCAAATCACCAAAGGTGATTCCTTTATCAACAACAAGGCCTTCTATCTGGGTAAACTGGGGTAAATGGCTGGGGTCGGCCACATCGCGTCGGTACACTTTGCCCGGCGCAATAATGTAGATGGGGGGTTTCTGGGTTTCCATTACGTGCACCTGCACGCCGGAAGTTTGCGTGCGCAAAAGCACATCGGATTCGCCCTTCACCTCAGCGGTATCGCCCGAAAAATCCTTCACATAAAAGGTATCTTGCATACTGCGCGAAGGATGGTCGGCCGGCGCATTTAGGGCTTCAAAGTTGTAATAATCGGTTTCAACTTCAGGGCCGGTGGCGATGGTGTAACCCAACCCCAAAAACACTTCGGCGATTTCGTCGGTTATGCGGTTGATCAGGTGACGGGTGCCCAACTGCTGAGCGCGACCCGGAAGGGTGATGTCCACCGCGCTTGCATCCATGCTGGCACACAGCTCGGCGGCGGCAAGGTCGGCGCGGCGCGCTTCAAGCGCACCTTCCACCGCAGCGCGCACAATGTTGGCGGTTTTGCCCACCACGGCACGCTGATCGGCGGGCAGCTGCCCCATCGAACGCAAATACCCCGTTAGCGTGCCCTTTTTCCCCAGCACGGCAACGCGCAAGGCCTCAAGCTCGGCTGTGGTGGCTGCCGCCGCAATCTGGGCGCAGGTGTGCTGTTGCAGCGCCTCAATTTCATCTACTACCGTCATATATGACACCTTTCCTCCATAAAAAAAGAGTCCTGTCCATCCTTTTCCAAGGACGAGAACAAGACTCTCGCGGTACCACCTCGGTTGACATTGCTGCCCACTCTTGTTGCTCTATTTCGGGAGCACCCGGCACACCTACTAGCAAGGGGCGCGCGTGCGCCTTCGCGTTCAATATGCTGCTGGTGAAGGGAATCATCGCGCGCAGTGCCGGATTCTTTCAGCCAAGGAATCCTTCTCTGGTGGCCTTGCGGGGTCGCGATGCTGTCTTCGTCATAGCGTTAAAACTATTCAAATGTGTTGTGCGATTGTAGCGCAACAAGGCGCGCACGACAACCGCCTGGCGTGAGCCCCAAGCAAATCACCGTAGGAGCCACGCCTGTGCGCAGGCTGTGCCAGGTAGCTTACTTCTTTTCTAATACCGGTATAACCGCGCCGTCTTTTTCGTCCAGATTATCTTCCCATACATAGTGCTTTGTTTCGCGCGCAATCAAGCCGGAAAGCGCCAAAACCACAATGATGTTGGGCACGGCCATAAGCGCATTGGTGATGTCGGAAATAGTCCACACAATGTCGCCCACGCCGATGGCCCCCAAAAATGCGACAGCCACATACAGCACCTGATAAGGGCGGATGGCGCGCTTGCCAAACAGATAGGTAACACAGCGGTTGCCGTAATACGACCAGCCCAAAATGGTGGAATAGCTAAACAGCACCATGCCGATGACCAGCACCGGAGTGCCGATGAAGGGAATCGAGGCAAAGGCCGCGCTGGTTAAATCGGCACCGGCCGTAATGGTGCCGCCTTCCATGATGCCCGGGTTGGCCAACATGGTGGACACCAACACGATGCCCGTAAGCGCACAGATGATAACCGTATCCCAAAACGTGCCCGTCATAGAAACAAGGGCCTGGCGCGCTGGATTGCGCGTAGCTGCTGCAGAGGCCACGATGGGTGCCGACCCCAAACCAGATTCGTTGGAAAACAGGCCGCGGGCGCAGCCAAACTGCAGCGCCATCATCAACCCTGATCCCACAGCCCCGCCAAAAGCTGCCTTCGGTGTGAAGGCGCATTCAAAGATAAGCTGGATGGCGGGCCACACAAATTGCCAGTTCATACCTATAATAACGATACAGCCCCAGGCGTAGGCGATGGCCATAAACGGCACGAGTTTTTCGCACACCTTTGAAATAACGTTGATGCCACCAAAAATTACGAGCGAAACCAAAATCACGATAGCCAAGCCGATGCCCCAGGCCGGAATGCCGGGGAAGTTGGATTCGATAACATCGGTCATGGCGCTTGACTGCACCGCCGAACCGATGCCGAACGAAGCGATGGTGGCAAACAGCGCAAATGCTGCTGCGCCGACAAGCGCCCACCAGGGAATCGATCCATCTGCGCGGGTGAAGGCGCGCCGCCACGCATACATGGCGCCGCCGAGCATGTTGCCCTTGTGATCCTTCACGCGATATTTAACGGCTGCATAGGTTTCGGAATACTTGGTGGCGATGCCAAACACGCCGGTAAGCCACATCCACAACACGGCACCCGGACCACCCGCCAAAATAGCCGTTGCCACGCCCACGATATTACCCGTGCCAATCGTGGCCGAAAGCGCCGTGGTCAGCGCGCCAAACTGGCTAATATCCCCTTCAGCATCGGGGTCTTTTGCCACAGAAAGCCTGATGGCTGCCGGCAACTTGCGCTGAATCACGCCGGTTCTGATGGTTAAATACAGATGCGAACCCAACAGCAGCACAATCATGGGCACACCCCATACAAAGCTGTCGACCGCGTTAATCATGCCTACAATATCCACGTCGTCCCCCTTCTTTTACACGCGCGCGTCGTGCAAGAAATGCGAAAAGAGCCGATGCCGAAAAAGACTGCGCGTGCGCCCTAGCAACAACACCAACTGCGGCGGGAACATGAGGCCTTTTCGGCATGAGCACTTTTCTCTACTAAAGTACTCATCGGATTATAAGGGCACAAACGCTGCGTTGCGCACGCTAAGGCAGTATTTTCCCGTGAGCGGAATCGCGATGAACCTTGGGACCCCTTCGCCCGAGTGCTTACTTGCCCTCGATCACGGGGATGGGCGTGGTGTCGTATTCTTCCAGGTGGCCTTCGTAAACGTAATGGCGCGTTTCGCGGGCAATCATGCCCGAAAGCGCCAGCACCACGATGATGTTGGGGATGGCCATAAGCGCGTTGCCAATATCAGATATGAGCCACACCATATCACCCACGCCGATGGCACCCAAAAAGGCGACGGCCACATACAGCACCTGATAGGGGCGGATGGCGCGCTTGCCAAACAGATAGGTGACGCAGCGGCTGCCGTAATACGACCAGCCCAAAATAGTGGAATACGAAAAAGCAATCATGCCCAACACCAATACCGGCGTGCCGATAAGGGGTATTTTAGCGAAGGCCAAACTGGAAAGCTGCGCGCCAGAAAACACCGCAGGGTCAGCCAAAATCGTCGCTTGAATATCGGGGTAGGCAAGCATGGTGGACACCAGCACAATGCCGGTGAGCGCGCAAATGACAACCGTGGACCAAAAGGTGCCCGTCATAGCCACAAGCGCCTGCTGAGCAGGGTTTTTCGTGATAGCAGCCG
This sequence comes from Raoultibacter sp., assembly GCA_036640375.1. Lineage (GTDB taxonomy): Bacteria > Actinomycetota > Coriobacteriia > Coriobacteriales > Eggerthellaceae > JAVWGW01. Next base: position 9,493 of record JAVWGW010000034.1, read on the forward strand.
CCGCAACAATCGGTGCGGAACCCAGGCCTGATTCGTTGGAAAACAGCCCGCGCGCGCAGCCAAATTGCAAGGCCACCATAATGCCCGACCCCACCGCCCCGCCAAAGGCGGCCTTCGCCGTGAAGGCAGATTCAAACACCGTTTGCAGCGCGGGCAACAGGTAAGGACCATTCATGGCCAAAATGATAAGGCAGCCGCCCGCATAGCCGATGGCCATCAGCGGCACGATTTTTTCACACACACGCGAAATGGATTCCACGCCGCCAAAGATAACGACTGAAACCAACACCACGATAACCACGCCGATAATCCACGCGGGCACACTTTCAGCGTTGGAGGTGATAATGCCCGTCATGGCACTTGCCTGCACGGCCGACCCTGTGCCGATGGCCGCTATGGCTGCAAACAGCGCAAAGGCGATGGCGCCCACACGTGCCCACCAGGGGGTTTTGCCCCCTTTGCAAAAAGCACGTTCCCACACAAACATCGCGCCGCCCAGCATTTCGCCCTTGTGATCTTTCACGCGATACTTAACTGCGGCGTACACTTCGGAATACTTCGTGGCGATGCCGAACACACCCGTAAGCCACATCCACAGCACGGCACCCGGGCCGCCAGCGATAATGGCTGTGGCTACACCCACGATAGAACCGGTGCCGATGGTTGCCGCAAGAGCGGTGGTCAGCGCGCCAAAATGCGTAATATCGCCTTCGGCATCCGTTTCTTTAGCCAGCGACATTTTGATGGCGGCCGGCAGCTTGCGCTGAATAAACCCCGTCTTAAACGTAAGGAAAATGTGGCTTCCCAAAAGCAGGGCTATCATAGCCGGGCCCCACACGAAGCCATCAATTGTGTTAAGAATTTCAATCATAGGCGAATCATTGTACCCGACACTATAAGCCCTGCATCAATAACGCACACTATCCCCGCAGGATAGGCACCCCTTGGGCACCCTGCCCTATTTTTTGAGGGTTTCTTCGAAGAGTGCATCGAGTTCTTCGGGGGTGATAAGAGCCTCATCGGCCACAAAGCCGTAGGCGGCGGCAAGGGCCTGTGCTTGTGCGCCGCGCAAGGTGGCTTTTTCGGGCTGGTTGGCTTCGCGCAGATAATCCGCTTCAAGCAGCAGGGAACGCACCAGATATTCGGCCACGCGCGGATCGGTGCCCGACACCTGTAAAACACCTGCGATGGATTCGGGCGCCAAGGAAAGCAGCACGCCGCCATCGATTTCTGTCGCATTGCCAATGGCAACTTCCAAAAGTTCGGCGGCAGCTTCGGGGTCTTTTTCATCGCGCGCCTTCTTGATGCTTTTGCGAATAGCGGCCATAAACTGCGCAAACATACGCATAAGGTAATCTTGTTCAAACATGGTGCTTCCTCATCTTCCTTAAAAGTTATAAGCTAGCGGCAGGTGGTGTTACGCCCAAATGTTCGTAAGCGCGACCGGTGGCCTGGCGCCCTTTGGGCGTGCGCACCATCAAGCCTTGCTGCATTAAATAGGGCTCATACACATCTTCCACCGTTTCGGTATCTTCTGAAAGCGCAGATGCCAGCGTGGAAAGCCCCACGGGTTTGCCCGAAAACTGCACGACCAAAAGTTCAAGCAAGCGATTATCAATCGCATCCAAACCCAAATTGTCCACTTCAAAAAAGCTGAGGGCTGCCGCGGCGCAATCTTCGTTGATGGCGCCCGCCTGTTTTACCTGCGCCCAATCGCGCACGCGTTTAAGCAGGCGGTTTGCCAAGCGCGGCGTTCCGCGTGAGCGCCGTGCAATTTCAAGCGCGCCTTCGCGGTCCACTTCCACATCCAAAATGGTGGCAGAGCGCACCACAATATCGGCCAATTCTTCCGGGGAATAGTAATCCAGGCGAAATGCGATGCCAAAGCGGTCGCGCAAAGGGCCGGTAAGAAGACCCGTGCGCGTTGTGGCACCAACAAGGGTAAAGCGGGGCAAGTCAAGGCGGATGGAACGCGCAGCAGGGCCTTTGCCCACCACAATATCCAGTGCAAAATCTTCCAATGCGGGGTAGAGCACTTCTTCCACCATGCGGTTGAGGCGATGGATTTCGTCGATAAATAAAACGTCGCCTTCTTCAAGGTTGGTAAGTATTGCCGCCAAATCACCCGTGCGTTCGATGGCCGGGCCGCTGGTGGTTTTTATGTTGGAGCCCAGTTCGTTTGCCACCACCGTAGCCAGCGTGGTTTTGCCCAGACCGGGAGGCCCCGAAAACAAAATGTGATCGATCGCTTCATCGCGACCCTGCGCCGCTTCGATAAGAATGGAAAGGCTTTCCTTGATTTTTGTTTGCCCCAGGTAATCTTCAAGCTTTTTTGGCCGCAGGTTGCGGTCAAACACCAGATCGTCTTCGACCAGTTCGGTGGTAAGGGTGCGGGCGCGCGCAGGCACAGGAGCGGGCGCGGATGCCCCCGCTTCAAACACCAAGCCTTCGATTTCCTTAGAGTGCCCCACTTAATCTCCCAATCGTTTTAGGGCATATTGTAGCAGGATAGCCTCAGTTGCCGAACCAGGAGCATCTTTAAGCGCAAGATCGGCTTCTGCGGTGGTGAATCCCATGGAAAGCAGGGCGTCGCGCGCACCCTGGAAGTTGGCCGCCGCGGCCGTGGCAAAGGCGGATGTTTGGCCGGGGATGGCCGCATCGAGGGCACCCTTCAATTCCAGGATTATGCGCGCAGCAATCTTTTTGCCCACCCCGGGAATGCGCGATACCGCCGCCACATCTTGCGCCGTGATAGCAGCCACCAATTCTTCAGGCGAAAACACGGAAAGCGCGCCCAAGGCCGCTTTGGGACCCACCCCTGAAACGCTGGTCAAGCGTTCAAACACAGCCTTTTCTTGCAAGCTTAAAAAGCCAAACAAGGCCAGAGCATCTTCGCGTACCTGCAAATGCGTATACACCAACACCGGCTGGCCCGTTTCGGGCAAGCGCGCCAAAGCGCCCGCAGACATGCCCACGGCGTAGCCCACACCGCCCACTTCAACATAGGCAGTATCGGCTGTTTTGCCGGCGAGAACACCTTTAAGAAAAGCAATCATACACACAACCTATCTTTGAGCGGCCGAAACGAGGCCTTCGTGGGTGGTAAAACAGATGGCGGCCGCCAAGGCATCCGCCGC
>JAVWGW010000035.1:0-12435 GCA_036640375.1 Raoultibacter sp.
AAGCAGTATTTTCCCCGTAAGCGCAGCGTTTGTCAAATTTTATGTTTCGTTGCAGCCCAGAATGTGAATAGTGGGCACACATTTGGCAGAAAAGCGACGACACAGGCGCGCCGCACGCAAGCGGAAGGTCGACGCAAAGCCAAGATGCCACCTTTCCTTGGCGCAAACATCCTTTATACTGGTGCGATGGAAAATTACCGCGATCATATCCCTTTAGAAGAAACCTTCACCCTTTTTGGCCCCGACGATGCCGGGATGACTTCTGCGCTGTTTTACGCCTTCAACACCGTGATAACCCTTCAGGCGTTTGGCGAAGAAGCGCTGTGCCGCAAGGCCTTTGATGCGGCGCGCGACCGCTGTCGCTACTTTGAACACGTGCTTTCCCGCACCCTTCCCCACTCCGATATTGCCATGCTCAATGCGGCGGAGGGCAGCGAGGTATTGGTGCGGGCCGAAACATACGAGGTGCTTCGCGCGGCGCAGCATTACTGTGCGGAAAGCCAGGGCTGCTTCGACATCACCATGGGCTCTGTCGTGCGCCTGTGGAACTTCGCTGAAGGCCACATTCCGCGGCCAGGCGAAATTGCGGCGGCGCTGACGCATGTGAATTGGCACAAGCTTGAGCTGCGCCAAGAGGGGTGCGAGCGCTTCGCCCGCCTTGCCGATCCGCAGGCTAGCCTCGATGTGGGCGGCATGGCAAAAGGCTATATTGCCGACAAATTAACGGCCACCCTCGTTGCCCTTGGGCTGGAAAACTTTATCGTGAATCTGGGCGGCAATGCCGTTGCCCATGGCCGCAAGCCCAACGGCGCCCTCTGGCGCATCGGCCTGCAAGATCCGCAGGATAAAAACCGTGTGCTGCAGGGTATCGCAGTCGAAAACGCATCGGCGGTAACAAGCGGCGTCTATGAACGCTGCTTCACAACAGCGGGGCGCTTTTACCATCACATCCTTAGCACCACCACGGGTCTGCCCGTGGAAACCGACGTAGCGGGGGTGACTATTGTGGCGCCGAAATCCCTTGATTGCGACGGGTTTTCCACCACACTTTTGGCGCTGGGCATAAAACGGGGTCTTGCCTTTGTGCGGCAACACCCCGAAATAACTCAAGCTTATTTTGTTGATGCAAATAACAAAATCACAAGCGCCCACTAACGAGCCGCGCTCAAAACGCAGGGAATCTAGGCAAAAACCTCTTCGGTTTCCGCTTCTGTTTCTGCTTCCGTTCCCTCTTCTGCGCCCTCTTCGCCCTCAAGAGTAGCTTCCACCACTTCGACCGGGGTTTCTTCGATAAAGGGATCAAAAAGCGGTTCGCCGCCTTGGCTCAGTTCGACCATGCCGGTTAAAACATCGACGTACTGATAGGATTGACGTGCCGTGCGGCCGCGTTTGCGGTCAACTTCCATAATGAAGAGCTGCGGGTGAACCTGTGTGAGGACCCCTTCGCATTCAACAATTTTCGAACGACCCATGTTGGCACGGACGCGCAAGCGCTGCCCAATAAAATCATCCAACGTGTCATGGATGGAATCGACGATCTTTGCCTGTTTCGCTAAATCCATGCTTTTTCACTCCTGGTGTGTCTTGATACAGAAATAACAGTTCGAAATTGTACCACATCCGTCAAGAATTATCCCGAGTTTCAGGTCTGCGGAAGGTTTCAGCATATTTCCTGCACACCAGCGCAGGCGGAATCAGGGCAGCCAACAGCAGGCACACCGTATGCCACCAGCAGGAAAACCGTATGCCACCAGCACTTACATCGACAGTGATCCGGCATTTATGCGAAAAAACGCCCCACGATGCGGGCGGCCTCGGCGGCATCCTTCCCGTAGAAATCTGCACCGACCATCTGGGCGTATTCAGGGGTTAGCACCGCGCCGCCCACAAATACTTTGCAGTCGGGCACCTGTTCATGCAGCAATTCGATGGTTTCGGCCATGGCCTTCACCGTTGTGGTCATCAGCGCCGAAAGCCCCACCAGCTTGATATCGTGGGCACGCACTGCGGCCACGATAGCGGCGGGCGCCACATCGCGCCCCAGATCAAAGACCTGATAGCCATAATTTTCCAGAAGCATTTTCACGATGTTCTTGCCGATATCGTGAATATCATCTTTAACCGTCGCAATGCACACGGCCCCTTTTTCTTCGACAGCAGCATCCGCCGCATTCTCACGCACCACATCAAAGCCCTGCTTGACAGCTTCGGCCGATGCCATCAGCTGCGGCAAGAAGAATTCGCCTGCATCAAAACGGTTGCCCACATCGTCTAACACGGGAATGAAGATGTCGTTGATAACCTGCATCGGCTCATACTCTTCAAGCAATTGCAGCGTGATTTCGCGCATGGCACCGCGGCGACCGGTGAGGATGAGGTGTTTGGCCTGCGCAATGCAATCGTCCGGCGCCGCCCCACCCAAGTCAGCAGCGGCACCGGCGGCTTCGCCCGGCACGCTTTGTGCCCGCGCGCCTTCGTAGTTGTCGGGCTGGGATGCATAATGGGCAATGAAGGCTTCGGCATGGGCATCTTGCCCGTTTAAGATGCGAAACGCCTGCACCACATCGCGGCTGCGCGCCGCCAGCGGATCCATGATGGGCATATCGAGGCCACAGCCAAGCGCTGCTGCCAGAAACGTTGCGTTCATCACATCGCGCCGGGGCAGGCCAAAGCTGATATTGGATACCCCCAGCACCGTTTTTACCCCCAGACGGCTTTTCACCAGCGCTATGGCCTTCAAAATTTCAGCCACTTCTTCCTGGTTGGTGGAAGCTGTCATAACCAGGCAATCTATGGCGATGTCGTGGCGCGAAATGCCCAGCTCAACCGCAGCATTCACTATGCGTTGGGCAATGGCGAAGCGCTCTTGCGCCGTGTGCGGGATACCGTTTTCATCCAAAGTCAGCCCGACGACAGCGCAGCCATAGCGCTTGATAAGGGGCAAAATGGTGGCCAAACTTTCCGCCTTGCCATTGACGGAATTGATAAGGGGCTTGCCCGCATACCAACGTGCGGCGGCTTCGATGGCCGCCGGATCGCTTGAATCTATCTGCAAAGGCAAAGGTGAAGTGGCCTGCAGTTTTTCGATCACGGCCACCAACACGGCAGCTTCATCTTGGCCGGGCACACCAGCGTTGACATCTAAGATATCCGCGCCCACTTCTTGCTGCGCTACGGCTTGACCTATAAGGTAATCGTAATCGCCCTGTTCAAGTGCCTGGCGCAGGCGAGGCTTCCCCGTCGGGTTGATGCGTTCGCCAATAACAGCACACGCAGGGTGCGCATCGCTTAAAACCAAAGCATTTTGGGCACTCGTCACCGCAAAAAAGGCAGGAACATCCCGGTGCAGCGGCGTGCGTCCCTGCAAAAGGGTCGCAAGTTTTTCGATGTAGGGCGGCGTTGTGCCACAGCAGCCCGCCACAATACTCGCGCCCGCATCCAGAAGATCAGCCACAGCCGCGCAGTAATCGTGTGGCGTGACGCTGTAGAGCGTTTTACCACCCACCATCTGCGGCAAGCCAGCATTGGGGCGCACCATCACGGGAAGGTGAGTGTGGGCGGCAATGGCGCGCACAATGGGCAGCAGCTCTTGTGGCCCAAGCGAACAGTTCACGCCTATCGCATGTACGCCAAGCGAGGTGAGCATCACCGTTGCCGCCTGGGGTGTTGCCCCCAAAAACGTGCGCCCGTCTTCACCAAAGGTCATGCATACAAAAATAGGAAGCGACGTGTTTTCCTTTGCGGCCAAAACCGCTGCCTTTGTTTCCGCCAAATCGGCCATGGTTTCAAGCGAAAGAAAATCGGCACCCGCAGCTTCGGCGGCCACCACCTGTTCTTTGAATAGCGCATAGGCTTCATCAAAACTGAGCGTGCCCAAGGGTGCAAGCAGAGCGCCCACAGGTCCAATGTTGGCGGCAACATAGCGCGCCCCACTCGCACGGGCGCAGGCCACCGCCGCGTGAAAAACTTCGGAAACGCTCGCAGAGCCCGCAAGCTTGAGCGCATTGGAAGTAAAGGTGTTTGTCGTAACCGCCTGCGCACCTGCACAAACGTAATCCTTGAAAATGTTCGTGATGCGCGCGGGATCTTCCGTATTCAGAAGATCGGGTGCCTGACCTGCGGGCAAACCCTGGTTCTGCAAAATCGTGCCCATGGCGCCATCCATCAATAAAAAGCGCTCGCCGCGCAAAACCTGCGTCAAATACGCATCTTTTATCGTGAGCCCTTCAAGGGCATCGAAGGCTTCATCACTCATAGCAGGTTTCCCCCGATGCTTTGATGGAACAAAATTGCTTCATGGTGCAGGTGTCACAGGTGGAAGGCACGGCGGCAGGAGGCTGATCAAACAGGCCAAGGACCGCCGTGATGCTTTTTGTGGGTATAAGAAAGTTGCTGGCAGTGGCACTGAGCCCCATGCGGCGCGGGGCGCCCAGACACTCAAGAAACTGCGGCTGAATATCCAAGGAAAAATCCCCATAACCGGGGCTGTAACGACTGCCCGTGAACAGGCCAGCCTGTGTGGCCTGCGCCACCACTTTCGCTTCGGCAGCATCTGCTACTTGTTCCACCAAAGAAGAGGCGGCGGCGCCATATATTAAAGCGTCAAGAGGGCTGCGAGCGCTGTAGCGCCGCAGCTCGCGTTCGCTTTGCATCCCCAAAGTGCAGGCCATCAGCGCCACGCGGTGGGCCCCTTGCAGGTGCGCATAAATATCTTCGCCCGAAAACACCAGGGTGGTGCCCGGCAGCGTAATACACGGCTTGCCCTCGGCATCTTTTTGGGTATCATCCGCATCGAAAATCTGCGTTACAAACGTGGGGTGCAGGCCGCGTTCACAGGCCGCCACAATCGCATCGAAGCGCTTGCGGAAATCCCCTTCGACCCGCTGGCCTGAATATCCCAGATAGCGCAGGGCTTCTTGCCTATCAACGCTGTACTTCATCGAAGTCTCCTAGAAAACCCGTTATGCGCGCAGAGCGCCAGTTGTCGCACGAGCAATTTCAGGCTGATTCATGGTGTATATGTGCAGGCCATCAACGCCTTTGCTGGCAAGATCACACAGTTGCGCACACGCGTGGTCAATGCCCGCCTGACGCAAGGCAACAGGGTCGTTTTCGTATTTTGCCAGCAACTTGATAATAGCAGAGGGCAGCGACGCGCCGCACATGAACACCATGCGCTGTATTTGCGCCTTGCTCAAAAACGGCATAATGCCGCAGGTGATAGGCACCGTAATACCCGCTGCGCGCGCTGCTTCCCAAAAGCGATAAAAGTAATCGTTGTCAAAAAACAGCTGCGTCACAAAAAACTGGGCTCCGGCATCTTGTTTTTGCTTCAGATGTTGGATGCTCCGCGAAAAATCGCTGCACTCGATATGGCCTTCAGGGTACGCGGCCGCACCCACGCAAAACCCTTCGGTGGCCAGGCGCGCAATCAAATCTTTGGCATAGCTAAACGCCGCAGGATCGCAGCCTTGCACCCTGTCGCCGCGCAGCGCAAGCACGTTTTCGACATGCTTCGCCTTCAAATCGGCAACACGCCGCACATACCGCGCTTCATCCATATCCATGCACGTCAAATGCGCCATAACGGGAATGCCGAAATCGTGTTGCACCATGGCGGCGATATCGTTTGTGGCATGCGCATTGCCGCTGCCGCCCGCCGAATACGTCACGCTCATGAAATCGGGGTACAACCAGGAAAGTTCCGTAGCCATCGCATGTGCTGCCTCCACCGAAAGATTTCCCTTAGGGGGAAATATTTCAAAGGAAAGCGGCTGCTCAACACGCGCATATAGGTCTGAAATTCTCATGGCTACCCCCTGTTTGCCTCCTGGTTGCCCCCCTGCCCGGCCCGCCTAAAGCGTGCGCAGGCTTACATCTTTAAGCTGGCGCGGCGCCACATGATCGGGCGCGCCCGTCATGGGGTCAGAAGCCGAGCTTGTTTTGGGGAAGGCAATAACGTCGCGGATGGACCCTCGATGCGCAAGCAGCATGATCAGGCGATCCAAGCCCAGGGCAATGCCACCATGCGGCGGGGCACCGTTGCCCAAAGCGGTAACCAGAAAGCCAAATTGCTCATCGATTTGTTCATCGGTCATGCCAACGGTACGCAACACGCGGCGCTGCAGTTCGGCGTCGTGAATGCGGATTGTGCCGCCACCGATTTCATAGCCGTCCATGACCAGATCGTAAGAATAGCTGCCGCATTCCAGCGGAGCATCCTCAAGCTTATCTAAGGTGTCATCGCTGATGCGCGTGAACGGATGGTGTTCGGCCGCATAGCGCTTTTCTTCTTCAACATATTTGAACATGGGGAAGTTGACAATCCAGAGCAGGGCGTGACCTTCGCGGGGGATGTTTAAGGCATCGGCCATGTGCAGGCGCAGCGCAGAAAGCACGGCATTGGCCACTTCAAGCTCGTCGGCCGCAAACATCACCAGATCGCCCGGCTGGGCATCAACGGCAAGCTTGAGCGCCGCAAATTCTTCATCGCTGAAAAATTTGATGATGGGGCTTTTTTCCTGACCGTCGCTGGTAAAGGCAATCCAAGCCATACCCTTGGCACCATTGTCAGAAGCGATGGTGGCCAGCTTGTCAATTTCGCCACGGCTCCAATCGCCGGCACCCTTGGCGTTGATGGCCTTGACGGCACCACCCGATTTTGCCACGCCAGAAAATACCTTGAAGCCGCAATCAGCCACGATGTCGGTTAGCGTAACCAGTTCCATGCCAAAACGCACATCGGGGCGGTCGTTGCCAAAGCGCTCCATCGATTCGGCATAGCTCATGCGCGGCAGCGGGAAGCTGTGGCTCACGCCCACGGTGGAAAGCACATGGGACATGACATCTTCCATCATGGTCATAACATCGTCTTGGCCAACAAACGACATTTCAATATCTACCTGGGTAAATTCAGGCTGACGGTCGGCGCGTAAATCCTCATCGCGAAAGCAGCGCGCAATCTGATAATAGCGTTCAACGCCGCCGATCATAAGCATCTGCTTGAACAGCTGGGGGCTTTGCGGCAGGGCATAGAATTTGCCCGGGTTCGGGCGGCTGGGCACGATAAAATCGCGCGCGCCTTCCGGGGTCGAGCCCGCCAGGATGGGTGTTTCCACTTCCAGAAAGCCGCGTTCGTTTAAGGCCGTACGCATGGCCTGGGCAACGGTGTGGCGCAAGTGTAGGGTTTCAAACATTTCCGGGCGGCGAAGATCCATATAGCGCCATTTCATGCGCGTAATTTCATCGGTGTCGATACCATCTTCAATGGCGAAGGGGGGCGTGGCACTTGCATTGAGAATTTCAACCTGCGTTATCATCACGTCGATTTCACCCGTGGGCAAATGCGGGTTGATATTTTCATCGGTGCGCGCACGCACGGTGCCGCAGGCCTTAATAACCCATTCGCTGCGCATACGTTCGGCATCCGCAAAGCCGGCGGCGTCCACCAAATCGGGGTCGAACACGCACTGGGTGAAACCGGCACGATCGCGCAGGTCCACAAAAATCAAGCCACCGTGGTCGCGGCGATGCGCCACCCAACCGGTCAGCACGACCTGCTCGCCCACATCGCTGGCGCGCAGTTGTCCGCAGGTACGTGAATGCATGCAATACTCGTTGTTGAAATCTGTCATAGCTGTGTCTTGCTCCTTATATTTTGCTTTAAGCAAAGGTGGTGGCTTTGCTCTGTTAACCCAAGGGGTATACCCGTGCTAGTCAAGCGCTTCTTCGATGCCGGGCATCACGCCATTATAAGGCATGCCGCCGAAATTCCCCAGAAACTTAGCTGCCGCTTCAAGGTCGATCAGTTTTTCTTCGTGCGTGCCCATGTTGCGCACCTTCACTTTACCCTCTGCCACTTCTTCAGGTCCCAAGATGCATACGGTGCGCGCTGCCATCTTGTCGGCCAGCTTGAACTGGCTTTTCAGGCTGCGCTGCTGGTGGTCCATTTCGGCTGTCATACCCGCATCGCGCAGGGCTTGCAACAGTTCAAAGGCCACGGGGCGCACCGAATCATCCACGCACGCCAAAAAGATAGAGGGAACATCGGTGGCCGGGAAGGCGCTGCCCGCCGCTTCAAGGGCGATAACGCAGCGTTCAAAACCCAGCGCAAAGCCCAGCCCCGGCGTGGGGCGGCCGCCCACTTCTTCGGCCAACTTATCGTAGCGACCGCCGCCGCCGATGGCGTTTTGTGCGCCCATGCCGTTTGTTACCTGCACCTCAAACACGGTGCGCATGTAATAATCCAAGCCGCGCACCAGGCGCGTATCTTCGATAAACTCAATGCCGGCAAGCTGTAAATAGCTTTTTACCGTGGCGTAATGCGTGCGACATTCCTCACACAGAAAGTCGGTGATTTTCGGCGCGTCTTCCATGATTTCGGCGCAGTGAGGGTTTTTGCAATCAAAGGCACGCAAGGGATTGATTTCGGCACGATGCAGGCATTCTTCGCACAGAACCGGTGCGTGGTCCACAATAAAGCTGCGCACTTCTTCGCGATAAGCCGGGCGACACGCATCGCAGCCCATGGAATTGAGCAGCAAGCGCATCGACGGCCGCGCAATGCCGATGGCCTCATAAAAACGCATGAGCATAATGATGGCTTCGGCATCGACGCTAGGGGCTTCAGCGCCCAAACATTCAACCCCTACCTGGCGAAACTGGCGCAGGCGTCCCATTTGCGGGCGTTCGGCACGAAACATCTGCCCCGCATACATAAGCTTGGCCGGCGCACCCCCCTGGGGCACCAAATCGTTTTGCACCACAGCGCGCACAACGCCCGCCGTACCTTCCGGGCGCAGCGAAAACTGGCTTTTGGCCTTAATGGCCTCCCCTGCCAGCAGGTTCTTCAAGTTTTCGCCCGAAATAACCTGAAACATTTCCTTTGACACCACATCGGTTGCTTCACCGATGCCGCGCACAAACAATTCCGTCTGTTCAAAAATCGGCGTTTCAAGGGGGGCATAACCGTAGCGGCCGAAAATGTCGTAGGCCGTCTTTTTGAAGTATTCCCAGAACCGCGCCTGTTCAGGCAGAAGATCCTTCGTTCCCTTCGGTGCTTGCAGTGCCATGGTTTTTCCTTTGCAGCTAAGCTTGAGCGTTCTTCCTTAAGCTTTTATTGTAGCGCAAACCTTTCGTGGGCAAGCCTTGCAATCGCAGTTCATCAGGACTACAAGCGCGCAAGCACCCTATCCCCCATCGCGGCGGTGCCGATGATGGCACCCGGGGCGGTGTTAGCTTGGGCAATGTCGGCCGTGCGCCAGCCTTCATCCAGCACCGCTTTCACGGCGCGCGCCACATCGTTGGCCGCTTCGTGCATGCCCAAGCTTTCGCGCAACATAAGTTCGACGCACAGTATCTGCGCCAAGGGGTTTGCGCTGTTGTGCCCCGCAATGCTGGGCGCCGACCCGTGCGTGGGTTCGTACAGCGCCACCCCCTCACCCAGCGATGCGGAAGCCAGCATGCCCAACGAACCCGCCAGCTGCGCCGCTTCGTCAGATAAGATGTCGCCAAACATGTTTTCGGTTACCAGCACATCAAATTGGGAAGGATCGCGCACCAGCTGCATGGCGGCGTTGTCAACCAGCATGTGTTCAAGGGAAACATCGGGATAATCGCCCGCCACCTGGGAAGTTATGGCGCGCCACAGGCGTGATGTGGCCAAGATATTCGCCTTATCAACGCTCGTAACTTTTTTGCGCCGCGTGCGTGCCAGATCAAACGCACGCCGCACAATGCGCTCAATTTCGTATTCCTGATATTCCATCGTGTCAAAGGCACGCTGCCCAGCCGCGCCGCCAAGGCCGCATCCCGGTTCATCTTGTGTGCGGCCGCGTGCGCCGAAGTAAAGGCCGCCGGTTAATTCGCGCACAATAACTAAATCTACCCCCGCCACGCACTCACGCTTCAAAGTGGAGGCATCAGCCAAGGCATCAAACACCTTGACGGGGCGCAGGTTGCAATACAGCCCCAGTTCTTTGCGAATGCCCAACAAGCCCTGTTCAGGGCGCGGTGCCGAAGGGTCCGTGGTATCCCACTGCGGGCCGCCAACCGCCGCAAGCAACACCGCATCGCTGGCTTTGGCCGCCACAAGCGTTGCGGGCGGAAGCGCCACACCGGTCGCGTCGATGGCAACGCCGCCCAAAAGCGCTTCGGTAAAGGTGAAGGTGGTGGCGTATTTTTGCCCCACCGCTTCTAGCACCTTGCGTGCTTCGGCCATGATTTCAGGGCCAATCCCGTCGCCGGGAAGCACGCATATCTTGAAAGCCTGCGCCGGGTTGTGCACCCCACCGTGTGCGTCGTTATGCGCCGTCTTACCTGCCACGCTACATCGCCTTCCCTTCGCTACCTGGCGCAACAGACCCTGCCCTTTGTTGGTTGCGCGTGCGGGCGATCAGCCCACCTTGCTGGATAATTTCTTTTATGAACGGGGGAAACGGTTGCGCCTTAAACGTTTCACCCGTAGTTTCGTTGGTGAGGGTGCCCGCATCGGCATCGATGCTGAGTATATCTCCCTGCTTGCTGGCGACCACCGCTTCAGGGCATTCCATGATGGGCAGGCCGATATTGATGGCGTTGCGATAAAAGATGCGCGCGAAACTTTTCGCGACAATGCAGCTGACCCCTGCCGCTTTAAGGGCCACCGGTGCGTGTTCGCGCGAAGATCCGCAGCCAAAGTTTTCTTCGGCCACCAAAATGTCGCCGGGCACCACGTTTTCCACAAAGGAGGCATCCAAATCTTCCAGGCAGTGTTTGGCCAGTTCATCGGCATTGTTCGTAGTCAAATAGCGCGCGGGTATGATAACGTCGGTATCCACATCGCGGCCATAACGGTGCACCGTTCCCTTAAAGTGCATGGGTATCCTCCACATCTTGGGGCAGCGCGATATGCCCCGCCACAGCCGACACTGCCGCCACGGCCGGATTGGTCAAATACACTTCGGAACTAGGGTGCCCCATGCGGCCAACAAAATTGCGGTTGGTGGTAGAAACGCAGCGTTCCCCCGCGGCAAGCACACCCATATGCCCGCCCAAACACGGCCCGCAGGTGGGCGTGGACACAACGCAATGCGCATCCAGAAACACTTCGCTTAGGCCTTCCTGCATACACTGACGATACACCTGCTGCGTGGCGGGAATAATAATGCAGCGCACGTGAGGGGCAACCGTGCGCCCCCGCAACACTGCGGCCGCCTGACGCATATCTTCGATGCGGCCGTTGGTGCAGCTGCCGATAACGCATTGGTCGATGCTTATGTGGCGCGCTTGTGCCACCGGGCGCACGTTGGAAGGCAGGTGCGGAAAACTGACCATCGGCACAATGTCGGCCGCATCCACCTCTATAACGGCGGCATAGCTTGCGCCGGGGTCGGAATGGTATTCGGTGTAGGGGCGCTGCGTGCGACCCTGCATATAGGCACGCGTTGTGGCGTCAACGGCGATGATACCCGTTTTTGCGCCCGCTTCAATGGCCATGTTTGCCAAGGTCATGCGGCCTTCCATACTTAAAGCGGCAATGGTTGTGCCCGTGAATTCCATCACCTGATACAGGGCGCCATCCACGCCCATTTGGCCGATAAGGTACAAGATGAGGTCTTTGGCACTTACCCCCGCAGCAAGCCTGCCTTCCACCTTGATTTTGATGGATTCGGGCACCTTAAACCACGCGCGACCCGTGGCGTAGGCCACGGCGGCGTCGGTGGACCCCACGCCGGTGGCAAAAGCGCCCAGCGCGCCATACGTGCAGGTGTGACTGTCGGACCCAATCACCAAATCGCCCGCGCCCACCACGCCTTGTTCGGGCAGCAAAGCGTGTTCGATGCCCATGCAGCCGATTTCGTAGTAATGGCTAATGCCCTGCTCGTGGGCAAAATCGCGCAGTATCTTTGCCTGCTGCGCACTTTTGATATCCTTGTTGGGCGTATAGTGATCGGGCACCAAGACAATTTTCGTGTTGTCAAATACCGCGTCTGCGCCCAGCCGGCGAAACTCCTGTATGGCCAAAGGCCCGGTAACATCATTGGAAAGCACCAGATCACAATCACATTCGATAAGCTGTCCCGGCACCACTTCATCAAGCCCTGCGTGAGCTGCCAAAATCTTTTCCGCTATGGTCATCGCCCGCGCCATCGCCACCCCTATCCGCGCCCTCAAATCGCCCCATTGTACCACCGCCCAACAAAAAGAGCCCCCTAAGGGAGGCTCTTTGCAAGCGGATGGTGTTTTAAGCCGAGCGCCTAGAACATATCGGGACTATAGGCAGAACTATACAGCGAAGCATCGGCCGCGGCGGCCCCCAGGGCAACAATAAAGCCGACGAACATCATGGTGAGGAGGATGCCGATAACGATGGATACCGCAAAGCCGATAAGGGAAAACTTCAGCGCATCGCTTTTCATGGGCGGCACTTTATCGGCGTTGATCAGCCAGGCAATA
>JAVWGW010000036.1:0-12217 GCA_036640375.1 Raoultibacter sp.
AGCGGCGCTCGCCGAAGTGGGCAGCGCTGCTTGGCGTTTGAGCCGCACAAGATATTCCAGTTCGCCTAAGCCGCCTAAATGGTCGAAGTGTGCGTGGGTGTAGAGCAACTTGTCAAGGGAAGGCACCCCTTCGCGCAGCAGTTGATGGCGCAGGTCGGGGGGCGTGTCGATAAGCAGGCGCTGTGCACCCTCAACCATGACGCCGCAGCACCCTCGTCGTGCGCGCGGGTTGATTGCCGCCTCCTGGCAGGCGGGGCAGTCGCAGAAAAAAGCAGGAACGCCGCAACCGGCTCCTGTTCCCATGAAGGTAAATGTGTGAGTGGTGGGCTGCATGGGGGTATCCTTTGCTGCTTGAAGGGTGATTGCTGTATCTGGCTAGGATACCCCTGCGCGAATGTGTGGTTAAGCACTTTCCTAAACTTTTTGAAAATCCGCAGCATGTTTTGCGGTCTGTACCGTTTTTTATCACTCTGTGCAGTGCTCTAATTAAGCCATTTTTTACATCCTTCTCGCACCTTGGCTATTTATTGGCTATAATCAACTAGATGACAAGAGCCAGTAGTGGTCTTGCTCCATTATTTAAGAATCAGTCATGCAGGAGGGCTGATATTTAATGCAGAAAGGTTTAGCCGGAGTGCCTAAATAAAGCTTCTGGTGTGATGCGGTTGGGGATGCCTTTTTATACACTTTAGGGCATGACTCGCAGAGTGTAGTTCTGTAAGGGTTTTAATGCGTGTGATTGCGTGTCGTAATGCTTGCTACGAACAAGACGAGAGAGGGAAGGTAGATGGCCGAAGAAATCGATATCCATGCTCCGGGCGTTGAGGTTAAGAAATCATGCTGTTATTTCTGCCACCAAAACTGCGGAGTGCTTGCCTACGTAAAGGATGGCAAGGTTCTCAAAATCGAGGGCGACCCCAATCACCCTACCAACACGGGGGGGCTGTGCTGCCGTGGCAACATCGCGCTCAAGCACCTCGATCATCCCGCGCGCCTCAACCATGCGCTCAAGCGTGTGGGCAAGCGCGGCGATAACAACTGGGAAAAAATTCCTTGGGATCAAGCAATCACCGAAATTGCTGCCAAGCTCAACGAAATCAAGGAAGAAAGCGGCGCGGAAGCTATCGCCACAGCGGGCGGTACGCTGCGCACGGAAGACTGGGCACGCCGCCGCTTCATGAACATTTTCGGTTCCCCCAACTCGTTTCATAATGCGCTTTTGTGCTGGATTCCCACATTCATGATGGAAACGGCTATTTCCGGCTGGAGTCCGTTTGAAACCGATTTGGGCGACAGCAACTGCGTCATTTTGTGGGGCTTTAATCCCGGTGCATCGGGCATGCCCGGCATGAAGGGCTATACCGACCTGCAGAAAAACGGCCTCAAGCTGATCGTGGTGGACCCGCGCTATTCCGAAACCGCTTCGAAGGCCGATCTGTGGTTGCCGCTGCGTCCCGGTTCTGACACTGCATTGTCGCTGGCCATGGTCAACGTCATCATCTACGAAGGCCTCTACGACGCCGATTTCGTGCAGAACTGGTGTGTTGGCTGGGATGAACTGGTCGAACACATGGGGCAGTATACGCCCGAGTGGGCAGCACCCCTCACCTGGCTTGAACCCGAGCAGATTCGTGCCGCAGCGCGCCTGTATGCCAAAAGCGCGCCCAGCAATATCCAGTGGGGTTGCACCGCCGACCAGCTGGGCACCGCATCGGGCGCGGGTATGCATGCGCGTGCCATCATGCGTGCCATCACCGGCAACCTCGATCGCCCCGGCGGCGATCTTATGCCCGGACCGAGCTTCGGCTATCTAACCGATGAAGAAATTGAAGCCAACGATTGGTTGCCCGAAGAACAAAAGGCCAAGCAGATTGGATCTGACAAGTTTAAGCTGACATCGTGGCCAGGCTATCAGCGCATTGCTGATGTGGCCAAAGAAACCTGGGGCAAGGCTCCCACGGCGGAATGGATGTGCGAAGCGCACGGGCCTTCCGTATTTAAGGCCATTTTGACGGGCGACCCTTACAAGGTGCGCGCGCTTATCGTTTCAGCCACCAATCCGGTTAATTCTTACGGCGATGCCAAGATGACCTTGCAGGCGCTCAAAGAGGTGGAGTTCCTGGTCACCTGCGATTATTGGATGACACCGGCCGCGCTGTATTCCGATTACGTCATGCCTATCGCCGGCGCGCTTGAGCGTCCGACCATCCACACCAACTACGGCGTAACCGATTCCATCGTTGCTTCGCAGCGTGCCATTCAGCCGCTCTATGATCGCCACACCGACTACATTTTCTGGCATGATTTGGCGCTTGCCACCGGCCAGCCGGCCGATCAATGGCCGTGGGATAACGAAGAAGAAGCGTTCTACTACATCATTTCCCCGCTGAATTATCCCGTTGAAAACTACGATGAATTCGTCGAAAACTATCGCATGTACTATCCGCCGCTGCGCTATTACAAGTATGGCGATAACGGCTTCAACACGCCGTCGCGACGCGTCGAACTGAAATCTTCCATTTTGGAAGAGCTGGGTTACCCGGCGTTGCCAACCTACATTGGGTGTGCGGAAAACGAAACCGACAACCCCGAACTGGCCGAGGAATTCCCCTTGGTGCTTACCACGGGTGGCGGCTTTATGCCCTATCACCATTCCGAGCAGTTCCAAATCGAATCGGTGCGCTATCTGTATCACGACCCCTACTTCTCGATCAACCCGCAAAAAGCTTCCGAGCTGGGCATCAAAGAGGGCGACTGGTGCTGGATTGAAACGCGCCGTGGCCGCATCAAGCAGCGTGCAAGCGTGGAACCCGCCGTGGCAGAGCGCGTGATTTATGCGCAGCGCGGTTGGTGGTACCCCGAACGCGGCGTGGGCGACCCCGAAGAGCCCTTTGGCTGCCTGGAATCAAACGTGAACGTGCTGACGTCGGTCGACGATGAGCACTGCGATCCCATCGGTGGCAGCTGGGCAAACCGTGGCCTTTTGTGCAAGGTGTACAAAGTGGCCTACCTGGACAAGGATAAGAAATCCGACACGCAGTATTCCATCCCGGGATCGTCTTCGCAGCCGGGCATAAGCGTGATGCCGCGTGATTCCAAGCTTGCCTACGAGCCGATTCCCTACGATCCCAAGCCCACGTTTGAGGTGCCGGAAGGCTTGACCTGGTGCAAAACAAACAAGGTCGCCTACCAGGAAGCGACGGGACACGTCTATGACCCGGATTCCGGTTGGCTGATTGATCAGGAAAGCCAGGTGTATTACGATTTGGTGACGGGCTATGCCTATGATCCGACCGAAAACAACCTGGTGGATATGGAAACGGGCAAGCGCTACGACATGGAAACACGCGAAGAAATCGTCGCGGAACAGGCCGTGCCCGAAACCCGGGAAGTCGAAGAAGTAGTGCCCGAAGCCACGGAGCAAGCAGCCCCTGCGGCCGAAAAAGGAGAGGAGTAATCATGACACGTTATGCGATGGTAATGGATCAGCGTCGTTGCATCGGCTGTCAATCGTGCACGGTTGCCTGCCGAACCTGGAACGATTTGCCGATGGATATTATTTACAACCCGGTGGTGACCGAAGGTGTGAAGGGCAGATTCCCCGATGTGCACCGCAACTGGACGCCAATGATTTGCATGCATTGCGAAAACCCTGCCTGCGTACCCTGCTGCCCGACCGGTGCCAGCCAACAAGACGACAACGGCATCGTGTGGATAGATTCCGCGAAATGCATGGGCTGCAAGGTGTGCGTGAATGCCTGTCCCTATGGCGCGCGCGACGTGTCGCATATGGTGGCGCGCATGGAAGGTTATGCCCGCAAATGCACGTTTTGCCGCGATCGCGTGGCCGAGGGCGACCAGCCCTACTGCGTGCAAACCTGCCACCAGAAGGCGCGTATTTTCGGCGACCTTGATGATCCGGAAAGCGAAGTTTCAAAACTTATCAATTCGGTTGAGACCTACCGATTGTTTGAGGAATATGGCACCGAACCCCAGGTCTACTACATTCCCGCGTTAGGAGGCCGTCGATGAAAAATCACTACTGGACATGGCCTATTGCTCTGTATCTGTTCTTGGGCGGTTTGGGCGGCGGCATTCTTACTTTGGTTGCCCTTTTCGAGTTTGGCTTCGGGCTGGGCGAAACATTTATCTTCGCTGTATTTGTGGCGGTTGCCTGCTTGGGCATTGGTTGCTTTTTTCTCGTGTTTGAACTGGGGCAACCCAAGGTGTTTTGGCGGGTATTTCAATCGGCCACAGCCATCATAAAGTGGGGTGCTGTGCTGCTTTCCTTCGCCATGATTTTTGCCTTTGTATATTTTCTTTCGTATATGCCGTGGGAATGGTGCGCAATCTTTATAGGAGTTCGTACGTTTTGCCTGGCCATTGCCGGCGTTGCGGGTGCCTGCATCATGATTTACACCGGCGTATTGCTTTCAAGCTTGAAGGCGCATTCTTTTTGGAACACCCCCGCGCTGCCCGTGCTGTTTACGGTGTCGGCGCTTTCCACCGGTTGTGCGGCGCTGGCCGTAACGGCGGGCATGTGGCCTTCGGCACAGCCGACCATGGCGGTGCTTATTGCTCATGGATTGGTGCATTCGCTTGATATGATTTTAATTGTGATCGAAATTATTGTACTGATGCTCTACGTGTTATTGCTGATGGGCGCGGGCAACGTGTGCGCCAAAGAAGTGGCGCGCCGTTGGCTTACCGGCAGCGTTGCTCCAGCATTTTGGGGCGGCATGGTGTGCTGCGGCTTGCTCATTCCGTTTATTTGCTACAACCTCGGCGGCATTTTGGGTACGGTGATTGCGCCGGTGCTGGTTTTAGCGGGTGGTTTGCTGCTGCGCTTCCTGGTAATCTATGCCGACGATCGCCGGCTTGTTCCGGGCGAAAAAGCGTTCTACGAGCGCCTGCCCAAGGGCGATGAAGCTTTCTTGACCGCGTGGAAAGATAAAGAAAACTTGTACTAATAAGCTTGCGCGAGCAACAGGCAAAAACGGCAGGGGTGTGCAACTAAGCGCCCCTGCCGTGGGTAATAAGGTAGCAGCAGTTTATCAATGCGTAAGGAGGCCGTTGTGGGCGATCAGGTTTTTATCGACGTTTTAGCTGAAAGCATGGTTGTGCTTGAGGGTGACGCCCCTACGCGGCGACCGCTTGAGCAGCGCCGCGCGTCCCAGCAGTGCGCTTCTCTTTTTTTCCCCGGCTGTTCGGCACTCAACTTTGCCGCGCCGCTTATGCAGAAGGTCTACGATCGCCTTTTTACGCTGGGTGCAGTCGATGGCATTTCCCTGTTATGCTGCGGAAAAATTTTAGATTTCGAGCCCGATGCGGCAACGGTGCGGCCCGCTTTTGAACGCCGCTTGGTGCAAAGTGTTGCCGAACACGGCGTAGGGCGCATCGTGGCCATGTGCCCGAATTGCGTTGAAACGCTGCGGGAGATTTTAGCGAAAGACCCCACGACGCAGGCGGTGGCAGTGGTCGGGTTGCCGCAGGTTTTTGTGGAAGAAGGCCTGCACATCGACCCCCAAGCGCTTGAGCAGCGCTGGCCGCACGCGGCGCATGTTGCCGTGCACGATTCGTGCCCCGACAGAAAAAAAGGGGAATTTGCCGCAGCGCTACGCGCGCTGTTTCCTGCTGAAGTATTGGTTGAGATGGCGCACAATCGCGAAAACTCGCTTTGTTGCGGATCGCTTGCCCGCGCGGCGGGCAATGAACATGCCGCGGACGCTGCGGCACGCAAGCACGGTGAAGAGGCGCATGCTGCAGGGGCGCAAGTTGTGGTTACCTCATGCATGAGCTGCGCCTATCAACTGGCTCATGCGCAAAGCGATGCTGCGGTGTGCCACTATCTTGAACTGCTGTTCAACGAAGAAATAGACTGGGCGCAGCTGCCAACTTATATGAAAACGCGTTTTCTGTTTGAAGAACTGCATGGCGCGCGCGATTACCACGGCGCAGCTGCCGCGTGCGAGTGCGGCGCGTAATGGCAGCAACGATAGCTCCGACAAACTGCCATTTTTGCGGGTATTTGTGCGCCTTTAACGCCACGGTGGAACACGGCCGCATTCAATCTATCGCACCCGATACTACGCGTTACCCCTACGATGAGGCGACCACCCGCCGCTGCCGGCGTTGGGCGATGAACCTTGACGTACTTGAAGCACCCGACCGCATAAATTATCCGCTGCGCCGCTGCGGCGCGCGGGGCGCGGGTCAGTGGGAACGCATTACCTGGGATGAAGCCCTTGAGGGTATTTCTGAAAAACTGCACGCGCTTATTGCCCAGTATGGTCCTGAAACCTTGGCAAGCGCCATCGGGGGTCCCCATACCTCATTTTGGCCCCTGCATCGTTTCATGAACTTACTGGGTTCGCCCAATAATATGGGTATCGGGCAGATTTGCTGGAATCCGCGCATCTGGATGGATGTGGTCACGTTCGGGTGGACCGTCGAGGCCGATATTGATCCAGCGCGCACCGAGGCCTTGTTTCTTTGGGGCACAAATCCGGCGCAATCGGATAATTCCGCCTTCTGGCGTTCCTTGGTTGATTTTTCGAAAGCGGGCATTGACCTGGTGGTGATTGACCCGCGCTACACTCAAACGGCGGCGCGCGCAAGCCTGTGGTTGGCACCGCGCCCGGCGACGGATTGCACTCTTGCCTTGGGGCTGATACATGTCATTATTGCCGAAGACCTCTACGATCACGATTTCGTGCGGGATTGGTGCCACGGCTTCGATGAACTTGCCCATCACGTGGCAGGCTACACCCCCGCAGCGGTTGGCGCCACCTGCGGCGTGTCGGCCACCGCTATTGTGCGTGCCGCACGCATTTTTGCCACGGCGGGCGCTGCTGCCCTTGTGTCGGGGCGCGGCATTGACCAGGTGGGCGCCAATGTTGCCCCCACCCATCGCGCCCTTACCTGCCTGCGCGCCATCACGGGCAACGTGGATAAGCCCGGAGCCTGTGTGCTTACGGATGCCAGCGATTTCATAACCGAGGTTACCTTGGAAATGAGCGACGCGCTAGGTGAAGAAGCGCAGGCAAAGTGCTTGAACACAGCTTTTACGCCGCTGCAATCTTACGAGGGCTATAAGCGCGTGTGTGCGCTGACCGAAAAGCAGGGCCGCACACTTCCCGCGCGCTATATGACATCGGCGCACCCCGATAGGGTGTGGGATGCCATGCTTGCGGGCACGCCCTACCCGGTGCGCGCACTGATCGTGCAGGCCACCAATCCGCTTTTAACCTATGCCGACACCCATCGCGTTTTTGAGGCGCTTTCATCGCTTGACCTGATGGTTGTGCTGGAATACTACATGACACCCACGGCAAGTATGGCCGATTACGTGCTGCCTGCCGCCGGGGCCATGGAACGCCCGCTGTTTCAGGCACACGGGGGTGTTGCCAACATTGCCTACGGTGGTGCGGCGGCGGTGGCACCCTATTTTGAACGCCGCTGTGATTACGATTTCTTCCGCGACTTGGGGCTGCGCTTCGGGCAGGAGGAATTTTGGCCACAGACCACGCTTGAAGAAGCGTTTGCGGCCACCCTTGCGCCGGCGCAGGTGACTTGGGAAGAATTTTGTGCGACTGGCTTGTATTGCCGAGCACCCGCCTTCAACAAGCAGGAAGCCTGCGATGAACAGGGCAACCCTGTGGGATTTGCCACAAAAACGGGCAAGATTGAATTGGCCAGCGAACTGCTTGACGAAATGGGCGGCCAGCGTTTACCCACGCCAGCGCCTGTGTGCGCACCGCATGCGGCCGCAGGGGGGCTTTCGGCAAAGCTTCTGGCCTGCGGCACTGCGCTTACCATGATAACTGGCGCGCGCAAACAGCCCTACAATGCTTCCATGTTTTTTAACAACGCCGATTTTCGCGCGCATTACCCTGACCCCTTAGCGCAGGTCAGCCCCAACACCGCACGCGATTTGGGGCTGTGCGACAAAGATCGCATCGTTGTGGCAACCGATAAGGGGCAGGCTTGTTTTATACTGGAAACCGCCCCCATGCGCGATGGGGTGATAAGCGTCGATTACGGCTGGTGGTTCCCCGAACGCAAGCCTGCGGCACCCGAGTTTGGCGGTATGTGGCAGTCAAATGTTAATGCTTTGACGGATTGTTCCCTTGGCGCGGGCGAAGCGATGATTGGCACCTGGTCCTATAACGCCATCGCTTGCGTGGTGTGGGCGCAGGAAAACGAAACGGATGCAATGCCGGCGCAGCAAGCACCGGCAAGGCTTACCTTATAAAGGAGAAACTATGTCCAGCAAAAAGCACGCCCTTCTTCTGTTTAGCAAACCCCCTGTGCCCGGCATGGTAAAAACGCGCCTGACCAAGCAGCGGGGCGGTTCGCTTACCGAAGAACAAGCTGCAGAGTTTTTTAAGCGCAGCCTCTACGATGTCAGCGAAATGGCCATGCATGCGCTTTTGGGCTTGCAGGCAGAAAACGATGCGCTGGTGGCGGGCGATGCTGAAGCCTGCGCTATCACCTACGATTTCTTCGTATCCACTACGCCCGCGCAAAACGTGGACATCATGAAAGAAACCTACGCCGCAATCGGCGCTTGGCCGATGGAAATTCACTTCCTTTCCGATGCGGGCGCCACCTTCGATGACCACTTCGACGACGCGTTTTCCCAGATATTTGCGCTGGGCTATGAAAGCATCGTGTCGGTGGGTGGCGACATCCCCACCATGCCCAAAACGCATATTTCGCAGGCGTTTGCGTGGCTCGATTATTTTCAATCGCTGCAAACGCCGGGTTTTGTGCAGGCACCCTGCCAGGAATGCGGCACGTCGCTTGTGGGTTTTAGCCACAATACCCCCCTTAACAACCAGGGCGTTTACTACAATCTTGACGGCAGGCCAGCCCTTGATGCCTATGTGGAAAAGTTGCAGGAGGCCACTATTCCTTCCGCCTTTTTGTCTCCCGTTTCCGACATTGATGAAGCGACAGATTTGGCGCATGCCATTTCGTGCTTGCGCGCCATCGAGCAGGCTTCCGCATCGCAACCCGATCTTTACGTTGCCCGCCGCGTGCTTGCCTGGATAGATTTCATGGGCTTTCACGTAAGCACGCCACCCAATGACGAACACGATCCGCGCCAGTATATCGACAAGTAAGCACGAAGTAGCCACCCTTTAACCACCAGTCGCGGGCACCGGGTGCCGGTCGACGCACAGAGAAACGGGTAAGCCGCCATGGCCACCGAAGAACTCAAGCAAACCCTTCACACCACAACGGCGCTGTGCCCGCAGTGCTTGGCAGAACTGAACGCCCAGGTGTATGAAGATGGGGAAGGGGCAGTGTGGATGGAGCGCACGTGCCCCGATCACGGCTACATTACCACGCGCATATGGCCGGATGCCGCACATTATACCTGGCTTAGGTCGCTGGCGTTTCCTGCGGTGGCACCCGCGCATGCGCGCCCCGCAACGGCCGCTTGCCCTTCGGGGTGTGGGGTGTGCGCGCGCCATCAGCGCCGCGGCACGCTGCTAGAAATAGAGGTGACGCAGCAGTGCAACCTGCATTGCCCCGTGTGCTTTATGAGCGCCGAAGATGGTGAAGGTGATCCGACGCTGGCAGAAATCGATGCGATGTACGATACCATCGCCGCTGCGGTGGGCATCGATGGTGCCGTGCAGATAACGGGAGGGGAGCCCACCTGCCGTCACGATTTGGCCGACATTATTGCGCGCGGCCGCACCCGTGGCTTCTGGGGCATCGAAATCAACACGAATGGCCTGGTCATCGCTGCGCGTGAGGGCTACCTGGAAACGCTTGTGGCCGCAGGGTTAACGGGCGTATACCTCTCATTTGACGGGCTGAGCAACGAAGTATATGAAGCCACCTGTGGTTCGCGTATCTTAGATGTCAAGCTCAAGGTGATCGAGCGCTGCCGTGCGGCGGGCGTGCAATGCGTGTTGGCCGCCACGATTGTTTCCGGCGTCAACGATGACCAGCTGGGTGCTCTTTTGCGCTTTGCCCTAGAAAACGCCGATGTGGTGGCGGGCCTTGCACTACAGCCGGCGTTTACGTCGGGCCGCTTCGAAGCATCGCGCGTCATTCCGCTGACCATGGGCGATGTCATATTTGAGCTGGCTCAGCAAAGCGAAGGCCTGATTAAACCCTACGACATCTGGCCGCTGGGTTGTTCGCATCCACTCTGCGATACGGGTACCTTTTTGATAAAAAGTGAAGCGGCCACCCATCCCTCAGGGTTTTTCCCCGCGACGCGCAATTTAACGCGCGAAGCCTATATGAGTGGCTATAATCCCGCATCGCCGCAGGGTTCGGTCTTCCTCGATATTTTGGCGAAACAGGGTGTGGAAGTGAAGTCGGGGCTTTCGCTTATCATTATGAATTACATGGACGCCGCCTCGATGGACACGCAGCGCCTGCGCGAATGCAGCATGTTGGTGGCCACGCCCGACGGTCGCACCATTCCGTTTTGTTCGTATCACTTGACGAATACGGCGGGCACGCGTGTGTATCCTCCCTGGTGTAAGCCGGAATTGGCGCGCTAGGTCTAAGACGAGGAAAGGGATAACCCATGACTAAACAAACAGATGATGCTGTGGCCTACGCCATCCATATCGATGCGGCGCTGTGCACGAACTGCGGCTTGTGCGAGGCGTTTTGCCCGGTCAATGTATTTGTGATGCAAGGCGCCCCCGTGGTTGCGCGCCCGCAGGATTGCTGGGGTTGTGAAACCTGCGCGGGCCAATGCCCCGAACACGCCCTGCGCATAGAGGCTTCAACAGATGTGGTGGCCGCCCGCGCGCAACGCGCCGTTGCGCCCCCGCTTGACCCTGCGGTGCTGGGCTTGTACCAGCAGTGGTCGCACACGCTGCAAGAGGTGTTAGGCCTGCGCTGGAATCCGGTGGCTATCGCGCTTATTGCGGCGGGCGATCCGCTGCCCGATGTGCCCGTGCCCGAAGAACGCCTGCGCTATTGCCAATCGCTGATGGCTGCACGGCGCGGCCGCTCAATCATGATGCCGGCAAACCGTCACGCCTGCCCCGATGGCACGGCAATTTTGGGGTTGACGGAAATACCGGATAAGTTGGCCAGCGGCGAATTGTATGTGCTGTTCCACAAGCTGCATTCCGTTGAAGCGGCCAAGCACATGGTGGCCGAACGTCCCAGCTTGCCGCCGCGCACTATCGACGCCACGGTGGTCACCCCGCTGGCACAGGCCAAATGCCCCGCCGATGTGATTGCGGTTATTGCCGAGCCTGAACAAATCATGTGGTTGTGCATGTCGGCGTCGTATTACACGGGGCATCGCCATGATTTTCACGCGAGTGGCTACAATGCGCAATGTGTGGAAACGACGCTGCTGCCTTATCTGAAGGGCGAACTTAATATTTCGTTTGGCTGCTATGGCTGCCGCGCTTCATCGGATGTGGGCGACAACCTGATGATGATGGGCATTCCCGTCGATCTGATGCCCACCATCGTCACCGGTTTGGCGGAATTGGGTAAAAAAGCTATCCCGCAGTCGCGCGATAAAATATATCTGCCCCCTTTCTAGGAGTTGCTATGAGCGACGCACTGTTTTTTCTACAACCCGCCAAAGAGGAAGACCTTGTTGTTCTTGACGCCTTCGCGGCGGCAGAGGGCATGGGATCCATCCCTTGCGTTGACTGCGTATTTGTGGCAGTGAGCAGGGAAGATAACGAAATTGTCGGATTCATTCGGCTGGTTTTTGACGGGGCGGGCATCTGCCACGTCAATCCTGTTGTGGTGTATCCTTCCTGGCGCGGTTTCGGCGTCGGCTATGCCTTGATGGATTATGCCGCCCAGCACTACGGCGAGCTGCGCCTGGTTTCGCGGGGGAGCAGCTTGGCATTTTACGAAGCGCTAGGGTTTGCCCCCACTTCCTGGGAAGCCATCAAGCCCGAAATTGTTGCGGAATGTAGCCAATGCGAACTCTACGATGAGTGCAATCCGGTGCCAATGAGTAAAGGTTCACAAGAAAGCGAGCGTTGAAACCATGTCGATGCAATCTGCCTTTTCGCTGATCACTTCCGCTGCCCATGCCTGTAACGGCTGCCAGGCGTGTAGGCCGCGCTGCCTTGTGCTGGAAGAAGGTATGACCACCGTGGGTGAAATTGCCGCCGCTTTTGCTGCGTGCGCCCAAGGCTGCGATCTTGCCACCGATCAGGGCAGCGCGTTGTGCGGCGCACACGTGGCGGCATTGGCACAC
>JAVWGW010000037.1:0-2136 GCA_036640375.1 Raoultibacter sp.
AGCATCTTGTTGTTCACCGGCGCAGCAAGCGCCCTCATATCGAAGGCCTGAAAGTGGCGATCGCCGGGTGCAGACGTGGCGGAAAGATAGTTGGGCGTCAACGAAACGCGCACCACGCCCGGCGCCTTACCTGCCGGCACGCCAAGCGTGATCTTCTTATCCTGTTCGCAAAAAGTCACCGGGGTGCAGGCGTTTATCTCTTTGCCGTTTTCATACAGCACCAGCCCCATGGCACCCGGATCAACCTGGTTAGCCTTGGCTTGGGTGCTTGTATTGAGGAAGGCAAGCGCGCGGGGCATGATGCCGCACAAGAAGAATACGCAGCTTAGCGCGGCAAAGGTAGCAACGCTGCGCCACACGATACGCCGTGTTGTTTGGGCAAACGAGGTCGCCGTAGGCGATGAGGCCTGCGAGGATGCGGGCTTTACGTGAAAAGTTTTCATCAGATTTCCTCCCTGCGGATAACGCCATAGCGCGTGCCGGTTACGACATCTTCACGCACGTTGCGCAGCACTTCATCGGTGATATCGCTGGGCTGGTCGTAGTAGATGACAAGCTTTTTGTTGGAAGATTTTTTGCGTCGCAGCGTTTCGACTATGAAGGCAAGCAGCACCACGGCCGCTATCGCTGTTATGCCAACAACCTTGCCCGATGTGGTGGATAAATACGAAAGCGCATAGCCCAATTGCGGCACCGTAAACTTGCTTACACCAACAACGTTGGCCGCAAGCACGGGGCTATCAGGGGCATCGTTGGCATCGCCCTGCGTTATGAAGGAATTTGTTTGCGCGTCAAACGAAACAACGCGATGGGTGATAACGTCAAGATCTTCGTTGGCCACGTAAGAAATCACATCGCCAGGATGAATGTTGTTGGATTCGGTCGGAACGCTCACGACCAACGAACCCACAGGGATTTCCGGGGTCATCGAGCCGGAAATGACGGAGAAATACTGCACACCGAAAAAGCGAGGCAACCCGAACGCCAGCAAGGCGCATAAAAGCAAAGCTAGAACCCCGTTCAGGACAATACAAGGCGCCTTCATGACGACCTCCTCTTCAGTCTTTTGAGTTGATAGCCCAAACGACGAAGAGGTGAAACCTAGGGCCTCATCGTTTGCCTACCATAACCTTTACGTGTGTACTCATCTCTCTACTCTCCCCCGACAGTGTTATCTCCAAATCGAATTGGAGGACTGGATTGTAGCATTTTCAAAATCTTTTTTCTTGACATTTCATCGGTTTTGGGGAAGCAAAAATCTCCACAATTACCTGTTTTACTCAAGGATTTGAACTGGTATAACGCAAAAATAAGCAATTATCCAGGATTGGTGACAGTCTTTCAGCGGAAGGTTTTTGACGGCAAACGGCCATTTTTTGCTTTGAACATCAAATCAACATGGAGGTATCACACATATTCCATGATTGATATACGCCAGAAGTAGTATCTCGTTTTTAAGTACAAAACAGCAGGTAAACGGCCGACAGGGCCTCCGCGTTACCCAGCGGAAGCCCTGTCGTTGATAAACCGTTATATTCCTATGCAGAAGTTAAGTGTCTTGTCAAGCCTTCACTTCGCAGCTACCCTGTTGTGCGCGGGTGCTTGTTGCTGTTGCGCGCGGCTGCCTATTTGACGGCGCCACCCTTTTTCGCCGCGGGAACCTGCTGGCTCGTGGCTGCCATCAATTCCTCGTGAGAAAGTTCTGCAAGTTGGGCAACCTTGGCGGCATCGACGCCCATGGCCTCGGCCAAACGCGTGCCGTAATCAACATCGGCCTTGTAGCAATGGGCCGCATGGCGCAACTTGATGTTTTCGGTAACAGGTGCAATATCGGCTGCCGTATTGGCAATGAGCACGGCCTTTTTGTCCTCTTCCATCAAGCGATACAGATCGCCCGGCTGGTAGAAGCAGTCGTCGGTGGGATCATCTTTGGGATCCCACGCATCCATCGGCCCGAACAGATCCAGTGGCGGCTCGGCGGCTTCGGATTGCTGCTGCCATTGCCCGTAGGAATTCGGCTCATAGCCAATCGTTTCGCCGAAGTTGCCGTCGGTGCGCATGGCACCATCGCGGTGGAATTCGGCATAGGGGCAGCGCGGCTTGTTGACCGGAATGTGATTGTGGTTAACACCCAGG
>JAVWGW010000037.1:2151-2414 GCA_036640375.1 Raoultibacter sp.
CACTTCGGCAAAGTAGTTTTCGGGGTTGCGGTTCAGTTCAAAGGTGCCCACTTCAATCAGCGGGAATTCTTTCTGGCTCCACGTTTTCGTGATGTCGAAGGGGTTTTCCTTGAAGTTGCGCGCCGTTTCTTCATCCATCAGCTGGACGCAGAAGCGCCACTTCGGAAAATCGCCCTTTTCGATGGCGTTAAACAAATCGCGCTGGTGGCTTTCGCGATCGCCCGCAACGATGGCTGCCGCTTCTTCGTTGGTCAAATTCTTGA
>JAVWGW010000037.1:2424-12157 GCA_036640375.1 Raoultibacter sp.
CATAACGATAGTGACCTGGTGCAACGCTTCGGGCAGGCTCGACCAAAAATCCCAGTTGCTCTGCGGCGAGTGCATATTGGTATGCGGATCGCGCTTGACCACATGGTTGAGGTCGATAAATTTCTTCGGGTCGCGCAAGAAGAATACGGGTGTATTGTTGCCCACCAAATCCCAGTTGCCATCCGGCGTGTAAAACTTGATGGCGAAGCCGCGAATGTCGCGTTCGGCATCAGCTGCACCGCGCTCGCCGGCAACGGTGGAAAAACGCACGAAAGTCTCGGTTTTTGCACCCTTCTTGAAAACAGCTGCTTTCGTATATTTTTCAATATCACCCGTGACGGTGAAGGTGCCATAGGCACCCGAACCCTTGGCGTGCATGCGTCGTTCCGGAATGACTTCGCGGTCGAAGTGAGCAAGCTTTTCGATCATCCAGTTATCCTGCAACAGCATAGGGCCGCGTTCGCCCGCCGTTAAGGTATTCTGATTGTCGGAAACCGGATTGCCGGCCTCATTGGTAAGTTTTGTTGTATCCATGGTATGCATTTCCCTTCCTATAGAAAAGTAATGTTGCGCCTGCCTCGTGCCTTGTTTGCTAGAATAACCAAGCATTCAGCTTGCGTTTTTTGATTGCCCAACTATACAACCATTGCAAGCAAAAATATAGCCTTATTGATACATATTCTTATTAGTGACATAAAAAGAGAAAAAAATTTTCAGACAGCCCACAGATTGATTTGCGAAGCGACCCGCAGCCCGCTGCGCAAAGCCGACTGGGTGCCTGGGTGCCTACAAAAAAGAGCCCCCTCAGGGGCTCTTTACTTGCGCAAAATAGGTACGGGTGGGTGTGCCTGCGTGTGTTACAGCGAGAAATCCTTTTCACCGTTAAAGATGGCAAGGGCTTCAGCCACAGGAGCATCGGCTAGTGTGATGGCGGAAATAGCCTTGGTCAGGCGCACCGCTTCATCCAGCGAACGCTGATGAATGTTGCGACCTGTCGCGTTGCCAGAAGCGCCGCCGATATGAATTTGATCATGCAGCTGCGTTAAGAATGTTTCAGCATCAACCGTTGAGCCACCCGCGCACACCAAGCCGGTGCGTCCTGATGCCAGAGCGGCAATTTTCAACGCGTCGGCGGCAGAGCTGCCGTCTTCGGGCTTGGGAGGATTGACCTTCACGAAATCGGCACCCAAGCACAGCGCAACACCCGCAGCACCCGCGATAAGCGCCGGATCTTTTTCGGCGGTGACCGCTTTGCCGCGCGGATAAATCCACAGCACAACCAGCAGGCCATTGGCATGGGCTTCGGCGATAAGCTCGCCGGCTTCAGCCATCATGGTCGCTTCGTATTCGCTGCCCAGATACAGCGTGTAGCCCAGACCAACGATATTGACGCCGGCATCGCGCATGGCGAAAACAGCTTCGAGTTCATGCAGCTGCGGCGAATAGGGATCTTCCTGCTTCGTGCCCACCAGGTTTGTTTTCGAGTTCATCTTTACCAGATAGTTGATTTCGGGGTAATCGGCCGCATACTGGGCGATAAGACCACGTTGACCAGCCAAAATACCGCACACGCCCTGGCTGCCAATGCGGAAAAGATGCTCGGGTTCGGCGTCGGCGATGTCGATGCCCTCGCCGTAGAAATCCTTGTTCATGTGTTCGATCTTCTGGTCACACGCGAACAGCATCAAACGACCGGTGCCACGCGTTGCCTTCAGATAGTTTTCGATATAAGCTTCGCGGTTTTCCGGCATAACATCGGCCGGCACCCTCACCTGATCATGAGTGATCGTGGGCATGACTCCTCCTTAGTGGGAAATAAACGTTGCTCCGATTTTAGCTGAAAGAAGAAATGAGCTGCGACCCCTTCACACAAAAACCCGTGAGCGGCACACGCTACGCGCCCAGAGCAGTAATAGGGATAACATACACGCCCTCGGGCGTTTTACGCGCATATTCGGTAATACCAACGACGACGGCAAGAAATTCGGGCTGGCGCATGTGAGCCTGAGGATTTTTTTGCAACTTATCACGCAAACGTGTCAGGCTTTTGACGCCCGCAGCCACCTTGTCCTCGCTGGTCTTAATTTCAAGAGCAGCCCACCTGCCATCAGCTAGTTCGATTATGGCATCCACTTCTAGCCCCGAATCGTCGCGGTAATAGCGCACGGGATTTATTGCGGGATTCGGCAAAGCACGAGCGTATACCCCCAGATCGCGCATACATAGATTTTCAAACAGCAACCCAAACGTCTGCCAATCGCCCAAAAGAGCATCGGTGTTCATGCCAAGCGCCGCCGCAGCAAGCGAGGGGTCGGCAAAATAGCGTTTTTCCTTCGTTTGTACGCGCCGAGGAGAACGAGCGGGAGGTGCCCACCCCTTTACGCTTTCAACCAAATAGAGCGATTCGAGCGCGGCTACATAATCAGCAACCGTTTTCATCGAAACAATGCCTTCTTCAAGGCCTTCTTCGCCAAACATATCTTTTTGCAGGGTTTTGTAGGTAACCGCCTGACCAAGGTTGCGGGCAAGCGAAGTGACCAGCCGCTCGGCACTATCCCCCTTCTTACCCAGACGAGGGATGCTTTGATCGTAAACTGCACGCAAGTATTCCCGCGCTATCACCTGGGCATCCAGCGGATTCATGCTTAAAGCCTCTGGCCAGCCGCCCCGGCAGACTACATCCACAAGCTTACGCGTATCAACCTTGAGCATCAGGGGAGCGAATTCCCCGGCAAACAGCCCCGCCAGTGAGATTTTAGCCGTTGAATCCCCCGATTCCGCAAGGGTCATAGGCGACATCCGAATGCGGCCAATACGGCCCGCGCCGCTATGGCTTACTTCCTCTTTCCGAGGAACAGATGATCCCGTTAGAATCCACGACCCCTTTACACCCCCCGCATTGTCTACCGCATGGCGCACCGTATCCCACAATAGGGGCAGCTGCTGCCATTCGTCAATAACATGCGGTGTTTCACCCAGAAGCATAAGGGAAGGATCCGCGCTCGCAAGCTGCAAGTTTTTACCCTGGTCAACATAGGTAACGCTTGCAGCATGCGCCCGCGCCGCCCATGTTTTTCCACACCATTTTGTTCCCGCCACCTCAACGGCTCCAAAAAGCGCAAGATAGTGTTCGATTTCAGCATCGACTATACGAGGAAGGTATCCTTCAGGTTTAATTTTGCCGTAAGTCATAAGCCCCCTGCCCGCACGCTTTTTCTTCCCCCCAGTCTAACACACTTCCCCTTTTCCGAATGTTTCACTTCCCCTTTTCCGAATGTTTCACTTCCCCTTTTCCGAATGTTTCACTTCCCCTTTTCCGAATGCAAGAGGAAATTCGCGCGCCGAAACCGTGCGAAGCCGCCGGCACGCGCTCCCCGTAAGTTGAGCAGCAACAACGCGTCGTGCCCCGTCGCTTCACGGCGGGGCACGCACTAGTACAGGTCGAATCAACAATGGCAAAGACAGGCGGTCTGTGGTGTGTCAGATTGCCCCGAAAAGCTGAGGGTTTTGCGCTAAGCGTACCTTGTACGTGTGCGCAAGACCCGAAAGCTTTGAGCGGCAAGCTGGCCGTCACAGCCCGCCGTCAGGTTGAACTAAAACCAATCGCGTTTGTTAAATACATACACCTGCTCAAACTCGCTTTGGGATTTCACCAGGTAAACGATGCCCTCGATCAAGCCAATCAGCGCCATAACGGCACCGGCAAGGCCGAAGGTAAGCAGGGAGCCGATGGTGGTAACGGCCAGCATGATAAAGCCAGCGGTGTTGTAGCCCAGGTAAAACTTGTGAATACCCAGGCTGCCTAAAAATATCGCCAACAGACCCGCTGCCACGTGATCTTTGGTCTGCACGTATTGGGGCTGGTAATAGGGTTGCTGGTAGTAAGCTTGCTGCGGCGGAGTTTGCGGTGGCACCTGGCTATAAGTGGGCGGTTCGTAGGGCGGCACCGTGGGCGGCGTTTGCGGCGGCACCGAAGCATAGGGTGTCCAATCGGGCTGCGGTGCCTGCGTGGTTGCGTCCACCTGCGCCGCTGCGTCTTGAACGGCGCCCTCTTCAACAGGAATGCCCGCTTGCCCCGCCATCATCGGTTCGGCCACAACTTCAACCGGCGTGGCGTCGACACAGGTCACTGGCGTGCATGATTCCGCTTCAACAGCACCTGCGGCTCCCGCCACAACCGCGGCTTCTTCCCCGCCTTCAACAGCGGGTGCGCCCGATGCGTCTTCCGTGTTTGCGCGAGATTTAATTTCCGCAAGCTTTGCGCGAGCTTCCTCAAGCTGGGCATACACTTCTTCCAGCTCGGCTTCGACGCTGGCGTGTGCGGCTTCTTTGTGCTCAGGTTTGTTGGTATCCATCACGAGCCTTTCTCGGTTACGTTTTTCGGTACACCCATCATACGCATCCCGGCATACGCGCGGCTCGTTTCGTCACGCTTCCGTAACCCCCGGTTGACCAACCGTTAGATTACTTCTTCGGGAAAAATTTATTGAAGGCCGCCATGATTTTGTTGCGGAAGATAACGCAGATAATAACCAACACCGTGCCCACCGCAAACAAGATGATGCTTTCTGTCATGCGGCCCTGCACGAAACCCGATGCGGCATAGGTTGACATGAATACGCCAGGAATGCGGCCAACGGTAGTAAGCAGCAAAAACGTTTTAAGGCGCATATCGGTAAGGGGCACCAGGTAGGTGAAGGTGTCTTTGGGCAGGCCAGGGATTAAAAACAGCACCAGCACGATAATGTTGAGCTTGCCGCTGCCTTCAAATTCGCGGAATTTTTCCAGGTGTTTTTCCGATACCATCGAGTTAACAAAGGGCGCGCCCAGCTTTTTCACAACCATAAAAATGAAACCGCTTGAAACCAAACAGCCCAACAAAATAAGGAGGGTTCCCCACCACGGGCCATACAAAATACCTGCGGCAACCTGCGTTACCTCGCCAGGGA
Organism: Raoultibacter sp.; assembly: GCA_036640375.1. GTDB lineage: Bacteria > Actinomycetota > Coriobacteriia > Coriobacteriales > Eggerthellaceae > JAVWGW01. The sequence continues at coordinate 7,374 of JAVWGW010000037.1, forward strand.
TAAAAGCTACGACGATTTGCATAAATTGCAGCGCAAACAAGATCAGCACGCCTAAAGGCCCCGCGCCGCGCACATCGGCGATAACGCGGTCGACACCGCCTGGCTCAAAGATGTCAGCCATAAGCGGCCACAATAAATAGCAGGTCACCGCCATGATGGCAAAAAACACCAGCAGACCGGCAAACTTAAAAATATCGGCTTTTGTCATCGTGTGCCCCGCAACTTTTACCTGCTGCTCAAGGCGTTCGTGAGCCTTTTCGTGATGCGTTGCGTGCGGGGCGCCGGGTGCTGCCGCCTCATGCGCAGCGTTTTCGGTGGACGCGGCAAGCTCGGTGGCACACGCGTCCTGCTCACGGCTGCCCGTGCCCACGGCAACTGGCTGCCCCGTGGTGGTAGTAGCCTGTTCTTCCCGCTTGTTTTTAGGTGTTTCGCTCATATATTCCTCAGGATAGAGTGTCAAAGTACAGGCCGGCGACCTGCACCTTCTGCGGCAACGCGAGAGGACGAGTGATTACTTTTTCTTGATTGCCTGGCCGCCATCATCGTCGTGACGTGCTTTTTCGTATTCATCCTTAAACGCCGAAAACATGCCCTTCGTTTTTGAAATCTGCTTGCCCGTAGCGTAGGCTCCTTTGTTGACCGCTTCGCCGGTAACCTTGGCAGCTTGCGCCACTTTCGGCTTGGCTTTGGCAACCACCTTGCTGGCCTTATCGCCCACGACCGCCGTTGCTTCCCCCGCTTTTTCGGCCAGACCGCCCTCAACCGCTAAATCCTCAACATCGTTTGACACCAGGATAGCGCCGGTTTCAACGGTGTCGCCTTCCGGCTGATCGCTGCCTGTTTGCGTTAGCGCCGCGCCAATGCCGCGCCGAAAACCCTTAATTAAAGCGGCGGGTATTTCGCAGGTTCCCAGCAGCGCCTTGGCTGTTGAGCCCTTATCGGCTTCGACACTTTGCACCGCACCTGTCAGGCGGTTGAAGGTCGTGTTGCCCACAACGCCGAAAACAGCGCCCGCCTCATCAATAATGGGCAGCCCAAGCCAGAGCACGCAGGCATCCCAATCAACACCCAAGCGTTTGCACGCCGCATGGTCGGTTGCGCCCGGTTCATTGCTGACACACACGCGGCCATCTATCAGTTCGCACGAATCAAGCGCGGCAAAACGATCTTTGCGGTGAAACATCCACAATAAATCGGGCCGTTTCACAATAAGACCAACGCAGCGCTTTTCTTGGGGATGAAAAACGATACGCCGCACCTTGCCAATACGTTTCGTGCCCGATTTGCCGCCCACAACGCGCAAACCCAGCAGTTCTTTGGTGGAAATAGTTTTTGTTGTCATGGCACTTTTCCAAGGGCACCCTTAGTGGGTGCCCTTTTCATCTTAGATAGGTTGGATGTTGTTGCACTGCCCTATTCGGCGGGCTTTTCCGCCGGTTCGGCCGTAAGTGCGCCTTCGATTACCGCGCTTGGTGCCGCAGCACCTTCGCCCGCAATTTTTTCGACAGCGGCCGTTGCGGCGTCGTAAACCCTGGTCACCGCGTTTTCGGCAGCTTCAGCAGCCACGGGAATTTTTTCATGAGCAACGGCGTGGGCCGTTTCGGCGTTTTGCGCTACCTGTGTGGCAATACGCTGACGTGCCGCTTCGATTTTTTCGCGCAGCTCATCATTTTTTTCGGCAAAAACCGGCTTGATATTTTCGGCAGCTTCCTGAACGCGCGCGGTAGCGCCGCTGCAAATTTCCTGGCCACGACTTGATGCTTCCTGATAAATTTGCTGGCCCTTGGCACCCGCTTTGCTGCCCAGTTCCTGAGCTTCGCCCCAGACCACGTTCACTTTGTCGGAGACTATCGCGCGCGTTTCAGCACCTGCTCGCGGTGCATATAGCAACGCGACACCCGCACCTAGCAATCCACCTACGACAAAAATACCGATGCCTTTGTTACCCATAACTGCCTCCTTCGAAACGACGCGGCGGCTTTTCCCCCGCTCCAACGAAATCCCTTTGCGGAACTCCGTTTCTTTCTCTGTAAGTTGATTATAGGCGCACGCTGCAATTTGACCAGGAATAAGTTGCCTTTTTGTAATCTCTCACACAAACCTGCACAAATTGAGCGCACACAACAAGCAGGATTAGTCTTCGGCGCACACCAGCGCATCAAACACGGCAGGCAGCGAAAGCCCGGCAGCAGCACAGGCGGCAGGGAAAAGGGAAAGCTCCGTCATGCCAGGTGAAACGTCGATTTCAAGCACGCGCGCTTGCGAGCCATCCCACACCATATCGACGCGACCCAAATCGCGCACACCATAGGCACGATACACTTCTAGGGCGGCGCGCTCGATTTCGGCACGAATGGCCTGCGCCGTCGCTTCATCAGCCGACAACGACGCCAGGCGCACGGGCGTGTAATAATCGACCGCATCGATTTCCATGCGTGCTTCGGTGCTGAACAATCCCTGCTTCGGCACTATTTCAACCGGCGGCAACGCGTGGGCATCCCAGCCGGCGCCCAAAATGGAAACGGCCACTTCAACGCCTTCGATCCACTGTTCGATTACCACTTCATCGCTATAGCCCAAGGCATCGAGGATGGCTTCGCCCAAATGATCCTGTGCATCCACGCGATGCACGCCCAAGGCAGAACCCCCGCAGGCAGGCTTAACCGCCAGCGGGAACCCGCCGGGAATGCGTGCTTCAACCAGGTCAAGCGCTGTGGCGGCACCCATATCCTTAAAGGCATCGCGCGCGATGCAAATGCCGTGGGGCCACGCCGCAGCCAAATCATTGTCGTTTTGGGCGCGATACTGATTCATGATGGAAGGCAGCGTTGCCTTATTCCAGGTATTGCGACACACCGCCGAAGAAGATCCCACAAAGGGGATTTCCAAAAATTCGAGCAGGCTTTGAATGGTGCCATCTTCGCCGTGCTTGCCGTGCAGGGCGCTATAAGCAATCTGCGGCTTTTCGCTGCGCAGCGTGGGCACCAAATCGCTGGTGGTATCCAGCGGCACAACCTTGTGGCCGGCTTCTTCCAAAGCGGCGCATACCTGCTTGCCGCTGGCCAGGGAAAATTCACGCTCAAACGAGCTTCCGCCCATCAAAACTGCTACTTTCATAGTGCTCCTGCCTCTAAAAATGCACGGTAGAGTTCAAGGCGTTGCTCGATAACCAGCGCTAAACGGCGACACGCCTCACGAATGTTTTCGGGGCTTTCAAAGCAAAAAGCGATGCGCATACTGTTGCGTCCACGCTTGCCATCGGGGAAAAACCCATCGCCGGGCGTATAGGTAACGCCCTGGTCAAGCGCCACAGCCAGCATGGCACCGGTGTCCACATAGTCGGGCAAGGTGACCCACACGAAGAACCCGCCTTCCGGGCGTGTCCACGTGGCTTCGGCGGGGAAAAATTCTTCCAAAGCGGCCAGCATGGCATCGCGACGCACATTGTAAGTTTTCACAAATGTTTGCAGCGTTTTTTCCCAAGGGGTATCGGTGAAGTAATGTTCCACAACCACCTGGTTAAACGCGCTGCCGCACAGGTCGGTGCCCTGCTTTACCAGGTTGATTTTAGCCAGCACGCTGCGCGGAGCCACAACCCAGCCCGTGCGCAAACCGGGGGCAAACACCTTGGAAATCGTGCCCAAATAAATAACTTTGTCACTGCGCGCACGCAGGGGAATCACATGACCGCCATCGTAGCGCAAACGGCCGTAAGGGTCGTCTTCCACCACCATGAAATCGTATTCTTCCGAAAGTTCAAGCAGGCGGTCGCGGCGCTGCGACACCATGGTTACCCCGCCCGGATTTTGGAAGTTGGGAATGGTGTAGAGGAATTTTGCCTTCCCCTTGCCAATTTTTTTCAGTTCTTCTTCCAGCAAATCCATGCGCATGCCTTCGGAATCGAAGGGGATGCAGCGAATGTCGGGTTCGTAGGCCGAAAAGGCCTGAAGGGCGCCTAAGTAGGTGGGGCCTTCCGCCAAAATAATGTCGCCGGGATCGATGAAGGTTTTCGCTATTAAGTCAAGGGCTTCCTGCGCGCCCGTGGTGATTAACACATCGGCCGGCTTGCAGCGAATGCCCGTGTCGCGCATGATGTCGCAGAAAACCTGCTTCGTTTGAACGCGCCCATCCGTAGGTCCGTATTGCAGGGCGACGGCACGATCTTCTTCGCACGCAGCGCGCACGGCATCTTTGACGACGGATTGCGCAAGCAGCGAAACATCCGGCATGCCACCCGAAAGCGAAATGATGTCGGGGCGCGCTGCGGCCGCAAATAAATCGCGCACGGCCGAAGAACGCATCTTCGTGACGCGCGTGGCAAGCTTGTCGCCTGTCTGATCAAATGTTAAGTGAGCTGATGGCATGGGGGTTACTTTATCACCTCTCTATTGAGAAATTCTGCGCTATCACGAAAAGCTCGCAACGCAACCAAATCATCGGTGAAATTCACGGCGATGTGTGCTTTTGTGTGCGTTTTATCAAGCCAGTGCGTCGTGCCCAGGAAAATTTTGGTCGCATCGGGGCAGGCGCGCGTTTGCGCATCGATCACCAGATGTTCCAGAAGATGGGGCAACGACGTATGCTTTATCACCGCGCCAAAGGTGTCACCGCTTTCGTTGACGCAGGCGTGGCAAGCAAGGCTGGGGAAGAAGCCTTGCACGCGCTGTGCCAGTTCAGGTGTGGTAAACGCGCAGTTTTGGGCAAGGGATACCTCGCAGTTTATGCGGCCTGCAGCCACGGTAATCCGCTCGATGGTGAGCGGGGCGACGGCGGGTGCCATTAGG
>JAVWGW010000038.1:0-11938 GCA_036640375.1 Raoultibacter sp.
GTTCATCGGCCGCAGCTATGCCGATGCCATCCGCCCTTCTTCGGTGGCCGAACTGCAAAGCGCCCACGAACGCGGCGCGCACATTGTGATGGTCGATCCGCGCTGCAACAACACCATGACGCTGGCCGACGAATGGGTTCCCATCAATCCCGGTACCGACCTGGCGCTTATTTTGGCCATGTCCAACGTGCTGGTAACCGAAGGCCTCTACGACAAAGAATATGTGGCCGCCAACGCGGTCGGCTTTGACGAGTGGGCTGCCAAAATCGTCGAATGCACGCCGGGTTGGGCGCAGGGCGTCACCGGCATCGACGCTTCGACCATCAAGCGCCTGGCCGTCGAATTTGCCCAGGCTGCCCCCGCCGCTTCCATCGAAGCGGGCTGGCGCGGTGGGTTTGGCTGCGCCTACAAAAACTCCGGCGAAACGGCGCGTGCGATCTGCCTGTTCAACACGCTGCTGGGCTGCTGGAATCAAAAGGGCGGCGCGCTGTTTACCTCCAGCGTTTCCCCGACGGCCGTGGATAAGGTGAAGTTCCCGCCCCTTGCCAAGGTGGAAGCCAAAATGACCGGCGCAGCACAATATCCGCTGGCATCTGCCGGCATGGGCACAAACCTTTATGCGGCGCAGATGGCCAAAGAAGGCAAGATGAAGGGCATGTTCTTCTGCAATTCAAACATGGCCGCAGGCTATTCAAACACCGCCTATCTTACCGAAGCGTTGAACAACTTAGAGCTGTGCGTGGTCATCGATGTGCATATGACCGAAACCGCGCAAACGGCCGATTACATTTTGCCCGACACCAGCTATCTTGAGCGCCTTGAGCTGCCCGAATTTATCGGTGGCAAAGTGCCCTGCGTAGCGCTGCGCGATCAGGTGCTAGAAAAAGTGCATCCCAACACGCGCCCCGTCGATCAGATTTTCTGCGAACTGGGTGCGGCCTGCGGCGTGGGCGATGCCTTTGGCTTTAGCGTCGAAGAATTGGCCGACGCTCAGCTGAAAACCGTGGGACTTTCCTTGGATACGCTACGCCAGGTGGGCACCGCTTACTTCCCCGAAAAAACCTTTGTGTACGGCAAAACGCCGAAGTGGAAAACCCCGACAGGGAAAATCCAGTTCACCAGCGAAGCCTGTGCGAAGGCGGGGCTGCCGGCCAGCGTTGAATGGATGGAGCCCGACACGATGCCGATGGGCAATGAACTGCGCCTTATCGGTGGCAAGCAGGCCATTCATAGCCACACGCAAACGGTGAACACCGAAGATTTGATGCAGATCACGAAGGATTACGATTTGACGCGCGTTTGGCTCAATGCCGATACGGCGGCCAAACTGGGCATCGCCGATGGCGACGAAATTGAAGTCACTTCCAATTCACACGTGGGCAAAACGCGCGTGAAGGTGACCCAACGTCTCAATCCCACGGCGCTGTATCTGCCTAGTCACTACGGCTGTTCGGTGCCTGAACAGCACACGGCCTATGGTGTGGGCTTGCGTCAAATGGACTTCGTGCCCTTCCATATCGAACCGGCTTATGGTTCAGCTATGACGCAAGAAGTCATGGTAACGGTGAAGAAAGTGGGTGCATAATGGCCCGTTACGGAATGCTTATCAATACCAAGAAGTGCATCGGGTGCTATGCCTGTCGTGTGGCCTGCCAACGCCAAAACGATTTGCTGCCAACCGAAGCCTTCATCAAGTATGAAGAACACGAAGTGGGCACGTATCCCAACGTGCGCGTCGAAACGGTGCCGATGCAATGCATGCACTGCGAAGACGCCCCCTGCGCGGCGGTGTGCCCGACGGGCGCGACGTTTATAAACGATGACGGCGTTGTCGGGGTTGACCACGGACGTTGCATCGGTTGTAAATACTGCATGGCCGCGTGCCCTTACCAGGTCCGTGTTGTAAACGAAAAAGAAGGCATCGTGGACAAGTGCCGTTTCTGCACCGTTTCCGCCCTCGATGGCACCAAAACCTGTTCGTGCGTTGAAGCCTGCCTGACGGGTGCGCGTATCTTCGGCGACCTCGATGACCCCAACAGTGAAATCGCTCAGGCTATCATCGAGTACAACGCGAAGCCGCTTGCGGGCGATTTGACCAAATCCAAGATTTATTACGTGAGGTGATGACAATGTCTTTTGAACCTATTTGGGGCGCATCCATCGCCTGGTATCTGTTCCTCGCTGGTCTTGGTGGTGGCGCGTTTGTAACATCTGCCTTTTTGGGGTGGAGACATCCTGAAGCGGTGAACATGCGCAAAATCGGGCATCTGGTGGCGCCCATCGCCATCATTATCGGCCTGGTGCTGTTGATGTTTGATGCCGAAGCAGGCCTGCACAATCCGCTGCGTTTTGCCCTGCTGCTGCACAACCCGCACTCGGTTATGACCTGGGGTGTTGTGTTCTTGGCTATCTTTGCCATCGTGTCGATCGTGGTGGTTGTGCTCGATCGCATGAAGAAGGCTGTTCCGGTGTGGCTTGACATCGTGGGCGTGGCCTTTGGCCTGTGCGTGGCTATCTATACCGGCGTTTTGCTGGGCGTGGCCAAGACCTTCCCCTTGTGGAACAACGCGCTTCTGCCTATTTTGTTCCTGGTTTCGGCCATATCGGCCGGTGCCGCCATCGTGCTGTTGATTTCGGTGTTTCGCCACGCGGACGAATTCAACAAGGTGGGCGTTTTGAAGAAGTTCCATTTCTGCCTGCCTATCATAGAGCTTGTGCTGCTCACGTCGCTTATGTTTATCACCAGCTACGTGAACTCGGCCGGATTCGCTTCGGTTATGAGCTTGCTTGCGGGCGGCTGGGCTCCTCTGTTCTGGATTGGCCTGGTTTTGATCGGCCTGGTTATACCCACGGGTCTTGAAATCTGGCTGCTGTTTTTCACATCCAAGGAATTTGAGGAAAGCAAAAAGGCTCACTACTTAAGTGCCGCATCCGATGCCGGTGTTCTTATCGGCGGCTTCCTGCTGCGCTTCCTGATTGTTGTGGCAGCCTTGCCTTTGGTGGTGTGCTCGTAATACCTGCGGAATAAAAGGTTTGCACACAGACCTTTATCCCTCCCAAAACAGCGTCGCCCGCGCATCTGCGAGCGGCGCTGTTTGCTGCAATGCGGGCAAAAAGGGGCGAGGGCAAAGCAAGTCGCCCACGCGGCAGAGGCCAAGAAAAGAAGGGGAAGCGGAGTTCTCGCGCGCCCTTTTCGGCAAAATTTTACCTGGATTTGACAGAGGAAGGCATAAACCCTGTAAAAGGGGCGCTCTATGCCTTGATTGCTGTTAAATGTACGTTAAAATTAGATTTCGGTGATTTTTTGTTACGTTATCGAAGGGATGCACGTGACTATAGAGTGGACTACGTTTCTTGCGCAGTTGTTCTCCAACCCGATGTTGGTGGCAGTGACCGTACTTAACATCGGCGTGATTATCGTTAATGGGGCAACGGATGCCCCCAACGCCATTGCCACCGTCGTTTCAACGCGGTGCATGAAGGCCGGGCCAGCCATTGCGATGGCGGCCATCTGCAACTTTTTTGGCCTTTTGGTTATCACTCTTGTTTCTTCGGCGGTCGCCGCCACTATCTTTCATATGGTTGATTTCGGGGGGAATCAACACCAAGCCTTGCTTGCCCTTTTGGCGGCCATGGTCGCCATCATCGTGTGGGGGGCTGTGGCCTGGTACTTTGGCATTCCTACCAGCCAATCCCATTCGCTTATCGCCGGCCTTACCGGTGCGGCCGTGGCGCTGCAGGGCGGCTTTGGCGGCATAAACGGTGCCGAATGGATGAAGGTTGTCTACGGCATTTTACTTTCCACGTTTATGGGCTTTGGCCTGGGGTGGTTTACCTCGAAGGCCGTAGGGAAAATATTTAGTAGCTTCGACCGCGTAAAGCTTGATCACGGCTTCAAGTGGGCTCAGATCGTTGCGGGTGCGGGCGTGGCGTTTATGCATGGCGCACAAGATGGCCAAAAGTTCATGAGTATCTTCGTGTTGGCCATTACGCTTGCAACCGGTGTTGGCCAGGCCGATCAGATGATACTGCCCCTTTGGCTGATGATTTTCTGCGCGCTTAACATGGGCATCGGCACCGCCATTGGCGGCAAGAAAATCATCAAAAGCGTGGGTATGGATATGGTCAAGCTTGAAAAATACCAGGGATTTGCCGCAAGCTTTTCGGCGGTTATCTGCCTGTTGTTCGCCACATTCGGCGGCCTGCCCGTTTCTACCACACACACAAAAACGACGGCCATCATGGGTGTGGGCGCGGCCAAGCGCGCAAAGGCGGTTAAATGGAGCATTGCAGGCGACATGGTGAAAACGTGGGTGTTGACGTTTCCCGGGTGCGGCCTGATGGGTTTTGCGTTCGCAAAGTTATTCTTACTGTTTTCCTAGGGAGGCATCATGGGCAAGAAGCATCGGTTCGACTATTTTGACGCGTTTGAAAACCAGGCCGGCATAGCGGTCAAAGAAGCGCAGCTTCTGGTTGAAACCATCAAAAACTTCACCACGGCAGAAGGGCTTGAAGCTGCCATGGAAAAAGCTCATCAGCTAGAACATGAAGGCGATGAAGTAAATCACAGCATCTATACGGCGGTGGCCACCGATTTTATGCCGCCGATTGAACGCGAAGACATTTTGGGCTTGGCGCAGTATCTTGATGAAATTATCGATTACATCGAAGATGTGATGCAGCGTTTCTATATGTATGATGTGCACACGATGCACCATGCGGCGGGCGAATTTGCCGCCATCATGCTGAAAAGCTGCGAGGCGCTTGAAATGGCCATGGGCGATTTCCGCAACTTCAAGAAGTCGAAGAAGTTCAAAAACCTGCTGATCGACGTGAATACCTACGAAGAAGAAGCCGACCTCTTGTTTCTTAAAACCCTGCGCCACCTGCACACCGACGACAAGGAAAATCCGATGCGCGTTATCGTGTGGTCGCAGCTGTATGAGCGCATGGAAAAATGCTGCGATGCCTGCGAACATACGGCGGATATGATGAACTCGATACTTCTCAAAAACGTCTAGGCCAACCTGACGGCGCGCCCTGGTGGGCGCGCTAGTCTTCGCTGCGGTGTTTTTTGCTTTTGGGTTGGGGTTTGGTGGTTTTTAGTTCTAGGGGCTCGCCGATGTCGCCGGTTTTGTCGAGCTTTTTAACAGGGCGCATGATGCTGCGGCGAGCTTTGCCTCCCACTTCGGTGGGGGGCTTGCTTTTTTTGGCGATGGCTTTGGCGGGCTTCGCCACGATTTCGGCAACGGTGTCGCTGTAATCGCGCGGGGGAGTGGTGTGCCAGCCGAAAAATTCGGAGGCGTAGCGTAAAAACAGCACCATGGCCACGCAACCTAGTGCCGCCCAGGTTTCCAAAATGTGGTTTTGCTTCATCAGGGCGAACACGATCGAGCCGATAAGCGATGCGCTGCCATAAAGCGTGCCGGCCTGGAACACGGCTACGTCGCGGTTCATCAGCACGTCGCGCGCGATGCCGCCACCCACGGCGGTGATGGTGCCCAAAATGACGGCGGGCACCACATCAAGCCCGGCCGAAAGCCCCTTGCCCACGCTGATAACGGCCCACAACCCCACCGAAAGCGCATCAAGAAAATCGACGACGGGGTCAAGGTAGGTTATCAGCTTGCCAAAATAGAACACAACGATGGCGGCAATGACGCAGGCCAGGATAAGCGTTGGCTTCTGAAAAGCATAGATGCCGTAATCTTGCAGCAAAATATCGCGGATGATGCCGCCTAAAAGGCCGCAGACCACAGCGATGCAAATGGTGCCGAAAATATCAAATTTCGCCTTGACCGCACTCATGGCGCCCGAAATTCCACCGGCCAAGCAGGCAGCAAATTCAAGCCAGAACGGTACGGTTAAAACGACCTCAAGCATAATCTAGTACCCCGCCGACTGCGGGGTGCCGGCGCGCGTGTGCGCGGTGTCTGCGGCGCTCAGCTCGCTTGCGTGTTGTGCTACGATGCGCGCCACGGTTGGCTCGCCCGAAAAATCCAGATCGCTGGTCAGGCGCTTTGCCGCCGCCAAATCGAAGTCGGGCAACAAAAAGGCCGTAATATTTTTCTTGGCAGCAGCGCAGGCCTTGTCGTAAAGATCCCAGAAGCTTTCGGTGCTTTCTTCGCCCGTGAAAGGATTTTCCCAGGTTTCGTTTTCGTGGTTGCCGAATATGCTTTCTTCCAGTTCGATAACGCGATGGCTCATGCTGCGGAAAAACGAATAGCGCCGAAAACGCTGCTCTAAGGCGGCGATAATGCTGCGCTTTGTGCCCGTGGGGGAATAAAATATGTTTTGTGCCACGCGAAAATCCTTCACGGCGGTGGCAAACATGTTTGTGGGTATGAACAGCCCATATACCGTCACGGCAACGTAGGCATACAGCTTGGATACAATGCCTAGCACGTAATCGGTGGCATGCAAAATGTTTTCAGAAGGCGCATAGGTGGCGATGGTTTCCTGGCGCTTGGCAAACAGCACCATTTCGTCTAGCTCGCTTTCGATAACGCCGTGCACTTCGCCGCCATCGGCACGGCTTAAATTGTCCACACCGGCATCGCAGGCCTGGTATTCGTTAAAAAACACCAAGGGATGCATGGTGGAATCGAGGGTGTAGTGGCACACGAAGCCCAGGGCGTAGGCGCGTCCGATGGGTGCTTCGTCTTCATCAAGGATGCTCAGTGCTTGCTTCAACGCAAAAAGAAGCTCGCTGGGTTTATCGTTGTGCATCGTGGATCCCAGGCGGTTGAATTTGGCCAAACGCGGGCTGATGACGGAATAAAACAGCGGGTCGGGGCCTTGATTGCCCAAAAGGAAGGCCTCGCTTTCATCGCGCGATCCCCCGATGGTGCTAAAAAGCTCCCCATAGATGTCCTTGCCGAAAAAATCATGCGTCATAATTGCTGGCACGAGCTGCCTCCTTTTGCGCGTTCTTTACAAAGCTCTGCGAGCACATCATATACAATGAGCACGGCCTTGGAAACTGCCCCAGCCATAAAACGCGCACTAAAGACGCGAATGCGCATAAGGGGCACCCCGGGGGGCGGTTTATTCACGAAAGGAAAACTGTGGCGCGACAGAAAATGACGAAGCAGGAAAAAAGCTGGATCAAATATGATGTGGGCAATTCCGCCTTCGTCTTACTTTCGGCGGCGCTCATTCCCGTATATTTTTCCTCCATTGCCACCGGTTCGGTTGTGGTGGCGTGGGGCTATGCCGAAACGATTGCATCGCTGATCGTGGCGGTGCTTATGCCTATTTTGGGGTCGCTTGCCGATCTGCAGGGCAACAAGAAAAAATTCCTGGTCGGTTTCATCGGCACGGGCGTGGTGGCCTGTGTGGCTTTGGGCATACCCTCGCAGGCGCTGCCGTTTTTGATCATCTATGTGCTTGCCGCCGTAAGCCTTAATGCGTCGATGGTGTTCTACGATGCCTTTTTGGTCGATGCCACCACCGAAGCGCGCTACGATGAAGTGTCCTCGCAGGGCTACGCCTGGGGCTATATCGGGTCGTGCATTCCGTTTATCGCCTGCTTGGCCGTGGTGTTGGGCGGCGCATCCGTGGGTATCGATGCTGCGTTGGGCATGAAAATTGCCTTCGTTATCACGGCGGTGTGGTGGGCGGCGTTTTCCATCCCGCTGCTGCGCGATGTGCATCAAACGCACTTCAAGCAAGGGGGCACCAACCTGTTCAAAGAAACATTCGTGGGCCTGGGGCGCACCTGCCAATCCATCATAGGCGACAAGCGCCTGCTGTTTTTTATGCTGGCCTTCTTTTTCTACATCGACGGCGTGCACACCATCATCAAGATGGCCACCAGCTATGGGGCCGATTTGGGCATCGATTCCACGCAGCTGGTTTTGGCGCTGCTGGTAACGCAGTTTGTCGCCTTTCCTTCCGCCATCATCTACGGGCGCCTGTCGGGGCGTGTGGGCACGAAAAAGATGCTGCTTGTTTCGGTGTTCGCCTATGGGTGCATCACGCTGTTTGCGGCATTTTTACTGAAAACCGCCGTTGAGTTCTGGATTCTTGCCATTTGCGTGGGGTTGTTTCAAGGCGGCATCCAGGCGCTTTCGCGGTCCGAATTTGGCAAGCTTATCCCCAAGCAGCGCGCGAACGAATACTTCGGATTTTTCGACATTTTTGGCAAGTACGCTGCGGTTATGGGCACCGCCCTTGTGTCGATTGTCACGCAGGCGACGGGCAATCCTTCTATCGGGGTGCTTTCGGTGGGCGTACTGTTTGTTATAGGTTTCGTGCTTTTGTGGAAGATGCCCGAAGGAAAATCCTCGGAGAAAACCCCAAGTTTGCTATCATAGAGACCAAACGTATTGTTTCGGACTGAAGAGAAGAAACCTATGGCATTGATTGTGGCAAAGTTTGGGGGCACTTCGGTGGCTTCCCCCGATCGCATACAGATGGTGGCAAAGCGTCTTATCGCCAGCAAGCAGGCGGGCAACCAGGTGGTTGCCGTTGTTTCGGCAATGGGTAAAACCACCGACGAGCTGCTGGGCTTGGCGCGCGCCCTGAGCGATGATCCGCCAGCGCGCGAAATGGATATGCTGCTTTCTACGGGCGAACAGGTAAGCATGTCGCTTTTGGCCATGTCAATCCAGGCACGCGGCTATAAGGCAGCCAGCTTTACCGGTTGGCAGGCGGGCATCGAAACCGATTGCAACTATTCCCGGGCAAAAATTGAGCACATCGAAACGCAGCGCATCAAAGAAGCGCTTGATCGCGGCGCCATCGCTGTGGTGGCCGGCTTTCAGGGGCTTTCTAGCGCGGGCGACATAACCACGCTGGGGCGCGGGGGTTCTGACACCACGGCTGTTGCGCTGGCCTGGGGCTTGCAGGCCGATGTGTGCGAAATCTATTCCGACGTCGATGGCATCTACACGGCCGACCCGCGCGTTGCGCCGCGTGCGCGCAAGCTTGACGAAATTTCTTACGACGACATGCTTGAACTTTCTTCGGCGGGCGCGGGCGTTTTGCAATCGCGCGCCGTCGAATTTGCGCGCACCTATAAAGTGGTTATCCATTCCCGATCCGCATTTTCCGATGCGCAGGGAACGTTCATCAAGGAGGCAACACCTTCCATGGAAAATGCGGTAATTTCTGGTATCGCCCACGATACCTCCGAAGTAAAAGTGACCGTGCGCGACGTGCCCGACCAGTTTGGTGTGGCCGCCAAGGTGTTTTCGGCGCTTGCAGGCAACAACGTCAGCGTCGACATGATTATCCAAAATATTTCCGAAGAAGGCAAAACGGACATCACCTTCACCTGCCCCGGTGCCGATCTTGACCGCGCGTGCGAAACGATCGAGCGCATTTTGCCCGCCATTGGGGCGCGTGGCTATCTGGTCGATGAAAGCATCGCCAAGGTCAGCTTGGTGGGCACGGGCATGAAATCCAGCCCCGGTGTGGCCGCCAAAGCGTTTTCAGCGCTTGCGGAAAACCAGGTGAATATCCTGCTTATTTCCACTAGCCCCATCCGCTTATCGGTGGTGGTCAACGCGGGGCAGGTGGCTGCGGCCGTGCGTTGCTTGCACAGCGCTTTTGGCCTGGATTCTGATTGCGTGTTTGAAGAAACGTCTCTTTCCGCGGAAGAAATCGCGGCAAAAATGAACAAAGGCCGCTAGGCCGAAAGGGGAACAGATGGCTTGGAACAAAAAGATGCCGGCACATCCTGTTGTGGCGATTGCGGGGGCAACCGGTGCGGTGGGAAGCGAGTTTTTGCAGGTGTTGCACGATGTCGATTTTCCTGCGTCGCAGGTGCGTGCGCTGGCTTCGGCGCGATCGGCGGGCAAAAAGCTGCCGTTTTTAGGCTGCGGGCAGGTGCCTGCAGGCGATTTGATCGTGGAGGAAATGACCCCTGCTTCGTTTGAAGGCGTGGATATTGCCCTGTTTTCGGCGGGAGCATCGATTTCGCGGGCCATGCGCGAAGCGGTGTGCGCTGCCGGTGCGGTTATGATCGACAACTCCAGCGCGTTTCGCATGGATGCCGATGTGCCGCTGGTGGTGCCCGAAGTGAACCCGGCCGACATCGATTGGCACAGCGGCGTTATCGCCAACCCTAACTGTTCGACCATCCAGATGGTTGTGGCCTTGCAGCCGCTGCATGAAGTGGCTCCCATCAAGCGCGTCGTGGTTTCCACCTACCAGGCCGCCAGCGGTGCCGGCGCGCCCGCCATGGCCGAACTCTACGATCAGACGCGCGCCTTTCTTGACAACGAACCGCTCAAGGTCGATTCCTTTCAGCACCAGATAGCCTTTAACTGCATCCCGCACATCGATACCTTCTTAGAAGATGCTTCCACAAAAGAAGAGTGGAAGATGGTGGTGGAAACAAAGAAGATCATGGGCGATGCCGGCATTCAGGTGGCCGCCACCTGCGTGCGCGTGCCCGTGCTGCGCTGCCACGGCGAAGCGGTGAACGTGGAATTTAGCAGTGCCATTTCGCTGCAGCAGGCGCGCGAAGCGCTGGCCGGTGCCCCCGGCATCATGCTTATGGATGATACCGCGAACAATGCCTACCCCATGCCCGGCCTTTTGGCGGGCACCGATGCCACCTACGTGGGCCGCTTGCGCGAAGATGCCACGGTTGAACACGGCCTGGCATTTTGGGTTGTCGCCGACCAGATTCGCAAGGGTGCGGCGCTCAACACCGTGCAGATTGCCCAGTTGTTGCTTAAGCGCTAGCGCGTGGGTTTTGAATTGAGCACATAATTGTGCATGTGCTCAATTCATTTCCATTTCTTTCTTCCCTGCAAAAATGAATATTTTGGAAAACTTTCTTATAAAATCAAGTATTTATGAGGAAGGTTGTTGACAAGCTGCGCTGTGGTGATTATCTTTGCAATCACACGGCAAGCGTTTGCCGCTTTTTTATCAGATTATTTTTGTGCAAGTGCTCAAAAATAGATACCAACTGACACGATAAAAGACGAACGCTTTCGAGTGCGAGATGCAGACGGCTTGAGAAAACGAAAGGGCGGTAAGTTCTACTTTAAGCAAAGGGGGTTGCACAACCTTCTTTCTGACGCGACAAAACACCTCCTCATTTTTTGCGCGCACCCCCTTTGTTTGAACTTTTGCTTTTCGGTTTCCCAAGCCATCTGCATCGCGCTTTTCAGTAGGGATCCCAAGGGTTTCGGCTCTTGATTCCACATATGCCTCAGTCGCGCCCTGCGACAGATGGGGGATGGTTGCAGACCCATCCCCTTTTTCTTCTCAACCTGACGGCCCGCCCTGGCGGGCATATAACCGTTCAAGCCTTTCGCGGCTTTCGTGCGCGTACGTGTGTACGCTTACTTCAAGCAGCTCGGTCTTTCACGATTATCTGCTCCGCCAGGGCGTGCCTGTTGTTTACGTTGTTGATTCAACCTGCACCCGCGTTGTTGTTGCTCGACCTAGCGGAGCCCTGTGGCGGGCATCTAGGCGTTCAAGCCTCGGGCGCTTTTGTGCGCGGCCTGCGGTCGCTCACTGCAAGCTTCGAGTGCTTTCACGCCTATCTGCACCACCACAGGGCTCCTTACCTTGCTGTTGCTGCTTCAACCTGTGGGGGAGCGTGACCGGCGCTTCGCGCGGTCACGGCGTGGGGGTTGGAACTCCTTGTGATATAGTGGGGTAGAATGATTTCTGGGGGCAGCGGAAGTATCTAAGGTGGGGAAACGTGCAGAACTCGTGGCTGGGAATACTCCTTATGGCAATTTTTATTGCTGTTGGGTTGATTGCTAGCTTTCTTTATGCAAAGCAGAGCGTTCAGCGCAGGGCCACGCTTGTGGCCTTTGCTTCGTTGGCGCTTATTGTGCTTGTTTTTGTGGTTGCTGTTATTGGGCTTTCGCAGATGCAGCTGCTTCCTTACCTTGCCATCTCGTGCGCTGTGGTGCCGGCTGTGCTCTATGGGTGCGCAGTTTTGATTTTCAGCCCTCGCGGCCCG
>JAVWGW010000039.1:0-11744 GCA_036640375.1 Raoultibacter sp.
CGAAATCCACCAACTGTTCGCCGAATTCATTTCTTCGGTGCCAAAAACGGGCGCGGTCGTTATTTGCGGGGAAGATGAAAACTTGGTGCAGGTTGCCCGCAGCACCGGCCATGCGTGCATAAGCTACGGCTTTGGGGAAGCCTTCGATGTGTGCCTTTCCCACTATACCCCCGTGGGTATCGGCAGCACATTTGATGTGGTATTCCCCGATGGCCACCAGGTCACAGCCCATATTCCGCAAAATCCTGGCCGTCACAATGCCCTTAATGCGGCGGGCACCTTGGCCCTTATCTGGGCGCTGGGCCTGCCCGTGGATGATGCGGTAGCGGCCTTGGGGCAGTTTGCTGGCGTGCGTCGCCGTTTCGATTTGGTCGATACCGTGGGCGGCATAACGGTTGTGGATGATTACGCGCATCATCCCACCGAAATAGCCGCCACCATTGCTGCGGCCAAGCAGCTTGATTTCAAGCGCGTGCACGTGCTGTTTCAGCCCCATCGCTATTCGCGCGTGAAGCTGTTTACCGAAGTGCTCAAAGATGAATTTGGCGCTGCGTTTGATGCCGCCGATTCCGTGACCTTTATGGATGTGTTTCCTGCGGGCGAAGCGCCTGTTCCCGGTGTTTCGGGCAAAACCTTCATGAACGTGGTGCTCGATCACGCTGGGCATCCGCAAACGGCCTATATTCCGCGGCGCACCGATGTTGTGCCCTATTTGGTGTCGAAGTTGCAGGCGCATGATTTGCTGATCACCATGGGTGCGGGCGACGTGACGGCCGTGGGGCCGCAGGTGGTAGCCGCCCTTACGCCGGATTGCTAGCGGAAGGCGGAAGATACATGCCCATCAATCGCGTCAGCGCGCTGCAGCAACTCCGTTTCGACGACGAGTTTGCCGGATCGGTGCGCGTCAACGAATCCATGGCGCGCCACACCACGTATCGCATCGGCGGGCCGGCGCGCTTCTTTATCGAAGTTGAAACGCTTTGTGCGCTGTCGCTTGTTTTGGGCATTTGCCACACAGGTGATTTGCCCTGGGTCGTGGTGGGCAAGGGCAGCAATCTGCTGGTGTCCGATGCCGGCTATGACGGCGCAGTCATTGTGCTGGCAGGCGATTTCAAGCGCTACTTCTACGATGAAGAAAACCAGCTTTTTGTGGCCGGGGGTGCCGTGTCGCTTTCCCACGTTGTGCAAGATGCCTTCAAGCGAAGCCTTGCGGGCTTTGAATTTGCCGTGGGAACACCGGGTACGCTGGGGGGCGCTCTGCGCATGAATGCGGGCACCGCCACGCAATACCTGGGCGAGCGCGTGGTTTCTGTCACCACCTTTTCGCAAGTAGACGGCCTAAAATGCACCCTGGCGCAAGATATTGTGTGGGAATATCGCCGCTCTTCGATTCCCGCCGATGAAGTGATTGTGGAATGCGAACTGCGCGCTGCACCCGGCGACGGCGCCTTTGTCCATGGCAAGATGGAAGGCCTTTTGGCGCAGCGCAAGAAAAATCAACCCCTGCGTTACCCTTCCTGTGGCAGCGTGTTCAAAAACCCGCCCGGCAAAAGTGCCGGTGCCCTGCTAGAGGCCGTTGGCCTGAAAGGGTATAAGGTGGGCGGCGCGCAAATATCTGAGCTACACGCTAATTTTATAGTGAATGTTGATACGGCGTGCGCGGCTGACGTTATGACACTGATAGATCTGGCAACAAGTAAGGTGAAGCAAGCTTATGGCATCGAACTCACACCGGAAGTCCGCTTCCTCGGCTTCGCGTAAGGCGGGCGCACAGCGTCGCAGCCCTTCTGTGCCTGCCCGTTCGGGCGGGTCTGGCCGTGGTGTCCGCATGCCGCAGACAAATCCTCGGCGCAAGCAGGCTGCGGCGCCATCCGCATCGCGCGGCCGCAGCGCCAAGCAGCAGCCCGGATACAATCCCCGCGCGCGTTCCTACGGTTCCACTCCCACCCCCGTGCGTTCGGTGCGCGTGGGGGATATGGGGGTTAGCAGCAGCAAGGCGCGGGCGCAGGCAGGCTATCGCCGCTATGTGCGCCGCCTGGCCATCATCGCGCTTATTGTCGCCGTCATCGTGGGTGGCGGGGTAGCGCTGTATACTTCCAGCCTGTTCCCTATAACCAACGTGTCGGTGCAGGGCGTAAAACACCTGACCACAGCCGAAATGACGCAGCTGGCTTCCGTCCCTGCCACCACGACGCTTTTGCGGGTCGATGCGGCGGGCATCAAGGGGCGTCTGCTGCAAAATGCCTGGGTGAAGGATGCTTCGGTCAATCGCGTGTTTCCCGAAACGCTTGAGCTGGCCATAACCGAGCGCACCATTGCCGCGGTGGCCCATGTGCCCGTTGATAACGGCCAGAGCATGCAAGATTGGGCGATTTCTTCGGATGGCGTGTGGCTTATGGTTATTCCCCCACAGGATTCCGAAGAAGGCAAGGCCACGTCTCCGCAGGTCTACCTTGATGTGGTCGACGCGCTTTCCATTTTGGATGTGCCCTATGGCGTCAGCCCGAAAGTGGGCAGCGCGTGCACCGATGCCAGCATCCTCAACGCGCTCAAGGTTATCGATGGCATGACAACAAGCCTGAAAGACCAGGTGAAAAGCGTTTCGGCCACAGGCGGGGAAACCACGACCCTCACGCTGGACAGCGGCATTCAAATCGCGTTTGGCACGCCCGAGAATATTCGAGAAAAAGAACGTATTTGCCTGCAATTGATTGAAGAAAACCCCGGAAAAATAGCTTATATTAATGTACGTGTGGTCGATCGCCCCACCTGGAGGTCGATTTAACACCCGTTTTGTGCCTTTTGCGTGTGACGCTTTTCTTCATAAGGCCTGATGCAATTTGCAAATGAGGAAGCATCGTGTACAATACTTTTCACGTGAAGAATACACGAAAACGCAAATAAACGCAGCACGGAAAAACGCAGCACTTGTGGAGGAAACCATGCAAAACAATCTAGGTTCCGAGCACTTGGCGGTTATCAAGGTAGTCGGTGTCGGTGGCGGCGGAACAAATGCGGTTAACCGCATGGTTGAAGCTGGCATCAAAGGTGTCGAATTCATCGCCGTGAATACTGATCACCAAGCCTTGCTCATGTCAGATGCCGATAAAACGATTCACATCGGTGAAGAATTAACGCGCGGGCTTGGGGCGGGGGCTAACCCGGAAGTGGGTTGCCAGGCCGCCGAAGAAAGTCGTGCCGAAATTCGCGAAGCGCTTGCGGAAGCCGATATGGTTTTCGTTACCGCGGGTGAAGGTGGTGGCACCGGTACGGGCGCCGCCCCGGTCGTGGCTGAAATCGCACGCGAAGAAATCGGTGCGCTTACCGTTGGTATCGTCACCAAGCCTTTCAGCTTTGAAGGTCGTCTGCGCCGCAATCAATCCGAACAGGGTATTGATTTGCTTTCCCAGAAGGTGGATACGCTCATTGTTATCCCCAACGATCGTCTGCTTGAAATCGTCGAAAAGAAAACCAGTATGCTCGACGCATTCCGTATCGCCGATGATACGCTGCGCCAGGGCATTCAGGGCGTCACCGACCTTATCACCATTCCGGGCTTGATCAACCTCGACTTCGCCGACATTCGCACCGTTATGAAGGATGCGGGCACGGCCATGATGGGCATCGGTGCGGCAACGGGCGAAAATCGCGCGCTCGAAGCGGCCCAGCAAGCCACCAATTCCCAATTGCTTGAAGCCTCCATCGCGGGCGCTTCTCGCGTGTTGTTCTCCATTGCGGGCAGCCCTGATTTGACGCTGGCTGAAGTGGACGCGGCGGCACGCACGGTGGAAGCCTGTGCCGACGAAAACGCCAACATTATCTACGGCCAAATTATCAACGAGGATCTGCAAGATGAAGTGCGCATTACCGTTATCGCCACCGGGTTCAAGCAGGTGGCCGCGCAGGCATCCATGGATTTCTCGCGTAAGGACATGTTTGCTTCAACGGCATCGGCACCCGCGTCTGCGCCCGAACCCATGCGTTCGGCCTATCAGCAACAGTCCGCGCCCGACGGCCGCTTTGCCGATGAAGATTACATCCCTGATTTCTTAAAGCGCCAGCGCTAGTTTCGCGCCCACAACTTATGACGACCCTTGCACTTGTGGAACCACACCTGTCCGAGGGTCGTTTTGCGTCCGTGACCGCTTTGACCGACGAGGCGCTTTTTGCGCAGGTGGGCGTGCGTATAGCCTTCACGCAACGCAGCGGCGGGGTCAGCTGCGGGGCCTACGATTCGCTCAATTTAGGCGCGCACGTAGAAGATGTGCCCGCGTCTGTGCAGGAAAATCGCCGGCGTGTGCAGGTGGCTTTTGGCGCGGAAGGGTTGCCCTGCATAATTCCGCAGCAGGTGCATGGTATGTGCGTGCTTGATCTGCTGCAACCCGATGCTGCGCCGCGCGTGCAGGCAGCGGCCGACCAGGGCGCCGATGGCATTGTTGTCGGCTGCACGCAGGCCGCAGCGCTGCTATGCTTCGCCGATTGCGTGCCTCTTATTATCGTGTCGCCCACGGGTCATTTTGCGGTGGTGCATGCGGGGTGGCGCGGCGTCGAAGGCGAAATTGCCGCGGTGGCTGTGCGCCGATTGGCCGCCTTGGATGCGGAAGCTTTGGGTGTGCAGGATGCCCGTGGCGCGCGGGATGCACGAGGTGCACAGGATGTGTCGAGTGCGCAGGATGCACAGTTGGCGCAGGTGGCAAGCGCCTTCAACGTGTATATCGGCCCCTACATTCACGCGGAATGCTTTGAAACATCCCCTGAAATACACGAGCGTTTCACGAATAAATTCGGTAGGGAATGTGCTTTTGACGCGCAGCATATCGACTTGGGCTGTGCCTTGCGGGTAAGCTTGCAGGCTAGCGGAATCCAAGAGGCGCGCATAGCCGATGCTGCCACCTGCACGGTGTGTGGTTTTCCGCGCTATTTTTCTTATCGCGCAGCGCACGGCGTGTGTGGCCGTCATGCTGCGTTCGCCGTTTGTTTGAGGAGGGCTAAATGAGCATCGAAACCCGCTATACGCGGCTGCGCGCCGATCTTGATCGCGTGTGCCTTGAGTGTGGCCGTGCGCCCGAAGAGGTCACGCTTTTGGCCGTGTCGAAAACGGTGGGCATTGCCGAAGTGGGGCAGGCTCAAGCTGCGGGTGCCCGCGATTTTGGCGAAAACCGCCCGGAATTGCTTGCGGAAAAAGCCAGCGCATTACCCCAGGTAAATTGGCATTTTATCGGCAATGTGCAGTCGCGCAGAATTCCTGAAATTGTCAGCCACGCCACGCTGATTCATTCCCTGTTTGAAGCGCGCCACATTCAAAAAGTGGCAGCTGCGGCAGCTGATTTGGGCAAGGTGCAGCGCATCTTGCTGGAAGTGAACGTTTCGGGGGAGGCAAGCAAGTCGGGTCTTGTCCCGGGGGATGTTGCCGATATGTTGCGTTTTTGTGGCGACCTTCCCACGGTGGAGGTATGTGGGCTTATGACGATGGCTCCGCAGGGCACTCCGGCGCAGATTCAGGAGTGTTTTGGGGGGCTGGCCAACTTGCAACAAGGCTTGATACGCGATGTTTGCCCTGGTATTCCCCGCGTCCACTTGCATGAACTTTCTATGGGAATGAGTGAAGATTGGTGCTATGGTGTGGCATTGGGCGCTACTATAGTGCGCATCGGAAGAGCAATTTTTGATGATGCCTTTGAATAGGCGCAGATGCTAAGCTATGACCGGCACGAAAGCGTGCGGAAAACCGATTGATTTTCAGGGTGTGGTGCGGCGCGCAAGGGTCACACACACTAAAGATGCCGCGGCGTGGCAGACATGAGCAGGAGTGATAACAACTATGTCCAAATTTTCCCGATTCCAAGAGGGTGGTATGCTTTCGGGCATCAAAAGCAAGCTCGGCTTGGCGGATGAAACACCGCGCACCACCGATGAGTATTACGATGATTATGATGAAAATTACGAGGAAGATTATGGCGAAGCGGCCGAAGTGTCTGCTTATGCGGGCGATTACGCCTACGATAATTCCTCGCCGGTTTCCACGCGGGCTGCGGGTACAAAGCCGCAGGGGCGCTACGACGGATCGCGTCCCCATCTGGTGTCTTACAACGATGTGCGTGCAAGCACACAGGTCCCCGATAGGCTCAACCGCGATCCCTTGCCGCCGCGCCGAACAAGTTCGGCGCCGTCGCGCGCGCATCAGCGCCCCTTAGATGATTACAGCGCCTATGCGCCGGTGGGCGGTGCGGGCGCAGAAGGCGGCGCGGGATCACACGCACGTTCGGCAGGCTATGAATCGCTGTTTGGCCAAAGCGCCACGGCAGAGGCTTCTGCGACTTTTGCGGCGTCGGCTGCCACAACGGCAAGTTTTGATCCCTATCAAGCCTACGAAGGATCGGGGGCACCGGTGTATAATCCGCAGCGCAGCCTAAGAGTTATCAAGCCTGTCAGCTACGATGAAGTGCAAGATGTGGCAAAAACGCTGAAGGCGGGCGATGTGGTGGTGTTGCAATTGCACAACACGCCCAGCCAGCTTTCCAAACGCATACTTGATTTTGCGTTCGGCGTTTCCAGCGCGCTTGAAGCCAGCGTTGATTGCGTGGCCGACAAGGTGTTCGTCATTACGCGCGGCAAGGAAATTTCGCCTGATGAACGCACAAAACTGCGCAACCAAGGAGTTTTCTAGTATGGCAGAAATTACTGCCACCACGCGCATTGCCCTTATTGGGGGCGGCAAGATGGGTGAAGCCATCATGGGCGGATGGATCGCTTGTGCCAGCGGACCCGCCGCAACTTTGACCAAGGATAATTTCATCGTGGTCAATCCCGGCGCCGAACGCCGCGCTTTTTTAAGCGAACGCTACGGCGTTGCCTGCGTGGCAGATGTGACGCAGGTGCAGGCGGCCGATGTGGTGGTATTGGCTGTGAAACCCCAGGTTATGATGGGGGTTCTTGATACGATTGCCACGATGGCGTGGGCACCTGCTGCCTTGTTCATCTCGATTGCAGCGGGGCTGACTACCACCCGCTTGCAACAGGCTTTGCCCGCCGGTGCACACCTGGTGCGCGTTATGCCCAACACGCCGCTTTTGGTGGGCGCGGGCGCAAGTGCTGTGTGCGAGGGGTCGCAGGCAAGCGCCGATGAAGGCGCGCTGGTATGTGATCTGTTCGCCTGCCTGGGGCAGGCGCATCTGGTTGATGAAGCGTCCATGGACGCGGTGGGTGCGCTGAGTGGGTCGGGTCCGGCCTACGTGGCCGCGCTGGTTGAACACCTGCGCGACGCGGGTGTGGCACAGGGATTGAATGCTGCGCTGGCCGAAAGCCTTGCGATCCAGACAGTGTGTGGCACAGCGCAGCTGCTGCGTGAAACGCAGCAGACCCCCGAGCAGGTGCGCGTTTCGGTGTGCAGCCCGGGTGGTAGCACGCTTGCGGCTCTTGCAGCGATGGATAAGGCGGGGATTGCTGCGGCCTACGGCGCCGGGGTGGCTGCGGCCGTGAAACGATCGAAGGAGTTGGGCTCATGCTAAGCCTCGCCGCCGTTTTAATGGCGCTATCCAATACCTATTGCATGGTCATCTTCGTATACATCATGATGTCGTGGTTTCCTATGGGAAAGGGCGTCATTGCCGATATTTATGCCTTTTTGGGTAAGATATGCGACCCTTACCTCAATATTTTCAAGAAATTCATTCCGCCCATCGGGGGAATGCTTGATGTGACACCCATCATCGCCTTGCTTGTATTACAATTTGGAGTAGGATTTATCGTTCGTTTCTTGTAGGGATCAGCGGTTTTTCTGTATAACACGATAGGGAGGAAACCTAATGGCTATTACGTCGACCGACATTCAGAACCAGAGTTTCTCAATTGATCGCAAGGGCTACAACGTCGATGAGGTCGATGTATTCCTTGAACGCGTGGCGGGCGAGATAGATTCTCTCAACGATCAGATTGCCCATCTGCAGGGTCGGATTGACGATGAATTGTATGCCGCTTCCGATGAAGCGCCTTCGTCACTTGCCGCTCCGGCTGCCGCTGTGTGTGATACCAGCGATAAAGATGCTCTTATCGCCGAACTGGAGCAGCAGCTTGAAGAACGTCGCAGCGAAGATAACGCCATCGCCAAAGCGCTTATCACCGCGCAGCGCTCGGGTGATGAAGTGGTTTCCAAGGCAAAGGTCGATGCCGACCAGATGCGCCAAGAAGCCGAAGATGAAGCCAAGCGCATCCTTGATAAAGCCAACAACGAAAAACAGCGCATCCTTGATGCCATCGAGCACCTGCAAGAAGAGCGCGAAAACGTGCGCGATGATTATCAGGATATGCTGAAAGAATTTATCACGTCTGCCACTAAAAAACTTTCCGAAGTGGGCGGCGATTCTTTGCTGAGCGCCCCGGCAACATCCGCCCACGCGGCGGCACCGCAAACGGGTCGTGTGATGCCGAAAGCGCAAGCACCCATCCATCGTGAAGTCAGCTCGAATGTGGCAACCTACACCACGCCCCCGGCCAACAACGTCGTGGTCACCCCGGTTACCCCGAGGCCTTCCAAGCCCGAAAAGGATCTTTCCGGCTTTGGGGATGCTGAGGATGGGTTTGAGTTTGAGGACGTCGAATAGGTTTTTGACCTGACGGCGGGCTGTGGCGGCCATCTAGACGTTCAAGACTTTCGCGGCTTTCGTGCGCGTACAGGGAGTACGCTTACTTCAAGCAGCTCGGTCTTTCACGGCTATCTGACTCACCACAGACCGCCTGTTGTTGCCGTTGTTGAATTCAACCTGCACTAGCGCGTGCCCCGTCGCGAAGCGACGGGGCACGACGCGTTTTTACTTTTTTTCTTACTTTTTAAAAAACTTTTCGATTTCTTGCAAGGATTTGCGGGGCTGAATCGTGTTATACCTATAAGTCAAGAAAACAAAGGAGTTTTGCCATGAAGAAGAAAACTATTGCTATCGCGTTAACCGGCCTTTTAACTGTTATGGCCGTACCGGCCATTGCTTTTGCTACGGGCGCTGTGGGCCAGGAAATTCCTGCTCCTGAGCCTGTGGTGCAAGTGGCGCCGGAACCACAGCAGGCTGCTGTGGCTACCCCTGCGGTTGAAGTTGCGGCTGTTCCTGTGGCTGAAGAGGCAGCGCAGCCTGCTGTGGCTCCCGGCTTTGTCGATGCTAACGGCGATGGTATCTGCGACAACACCGGTCAGGCGGCTTGCCCCGGTTGTGGCCAGGGTTTCATCGACACCGATGGTGATGGCATCTGTGACAATGCGGGTCAAGGCGGCGGCCAGGGTTTTGTTGATGCTGATGGCGATGGCATCTGTGATAACTATGGCAACGGTAATGGTCAGGGCACGGGCTGGGGCAACGGTGGACAGGGCCAAGGCAACGGTGGCGGTTTCGTTGATGCCAACGGCGACGGCACCTGCGACAACTGGGGCAATGGCGGCCAGGGTCAAGGTAACGGCGGCGGTTTCGTCGATGCTGACAACAACGGCACCTGCGACAACGCGGGCAACGGCAACGGCAATGGCGGCGGACATCGCGGCCAGGGTCACGGCAACGGGCGTCGCTAGTTTTCAACCAAAGGCACCTCTCGTAAAGGAAATCATTCGTGCGCAGCGGCTCTGACATGGAAGCAGCAATCGACACTCACGGAAACACGGTGTGGCGCGTTTGCACGCTTGCCATAAAGTCTTATGCCGATGCGCAGGATGCCTTCCAAGAAGTATTTCTGAAATATGCTCTCAACGAAACGCCCTTCAAAGATGAAGAACATCGCAAGGCCTGGCTCATTCGTGTGGCGGTCAACACCTGTAAAGATATGTTGCGCGCGGCACATCGCAAAAATGTTTCCCTTGATGAAGGTTTGGAAAACGGCGTTGAGCCGCTAGCGCATGCACAAGAGGGTTTTGGCTCGGCCACCCAAGAGGTTCTCGATGCTATGGACGCTCTGGGCGATCCCCCTAAAACACCTATTTATCTCGCTCTTTATGAAGGCTATAGCGCACCCGAAATTGCCACGATGCTCGATGCGCCGGTGAACACGGTATATTCCTGGATAGCAAGGGGCAAACAACAACTTAAGGAGGCATTGGCATGAATCAGACCGACAAGCGCATAAAAGCAGCGTTCGATGCGGTCAAAATGCCGGCGCACCTTAAAGCTGCCACGCTTGCATCAATCGAAGCGCAGCGCACAAATGCCGAAGCCACCGATGCCACCTTTACCCCCACCGCGCCTGCCGACACCGAAGCCGCAGCCATCGACCACGGCGTGCCCCCCGAATTCGTCGCCATTCCCGGCTCAAAAAATCCTGGCACTTCCCTGGGGCCAAAATCTCAGCGACCGGCTTCCCGCAAGCACAGGTTTAGCGGCATGGGGCAGCGCATCGGCCTTGCTGTGGCGGCCTGCCTCTGCCTTCTCATGATAGGGGTGGGCGGTTACACCGTCTACGACACCGAAACGGCCTATGTTGACATCGATGTGAACCCGTCGGTAGAACTCGGCGTCAATTGCTTCGACATCGTCGTCAGCACGCGCGCCTACAACGAAGATGGCCAGCGCGCCCTCGATCACGCTTCCCTCACGGGCAAGCGCTACGAAGAAGCCCTGCAACTTCTTTTGCAAAGTGAAGAAGCCATCGGTTATATAGGTGAGGATTCCTTCGTGGCGGTCAACATAGCCAGTGGCAATCAAGGCCAGGTGACGAATCTTGAAGGTTCTTCGGCCACCTGCATTCAGCGCACGCCGGTGCAAAATTACTCCTGCTCGCAAATGACGAAGGCCGAACACCTCGCCGCCCAAGATAAGGGCATGGGCATGGGGAAGTATCGCGCCTACCTTATACTGCATGATCTCGATCCTGCCATCACGCCCGAAGAATGCTCGCTTATGAGCATGCGCGAACTGCGCGATCGCATCGCAGCCCTAGGCGGCACCACAGAAAACCTCGGCCAGGGACAAGGCCAAGGCTCGGCGCAGGGCAACGCCAACGGCCAGGGACAAGGCAGCGGCCAGGGACAAGGCCAGGGACAGGGCAACGCCAACGCCAACGGCCAAGGCCCGGGTTCGGGACAAGGTAACGGACAAGCAGCTGCCGTGGATACCGAAGGTGGCTCTGCTGGGCAGGGTAAGGGCCAGGGTGGCAGCAACGGACAAGGCAACGGCCAAGGTCGCGGTAATGGCCAAGGCAACGGCGGACAAAGAGGCAACGGCCAAAACCAATAGCGCCCCGCCTCGAAAGCAGGCGTGCAGCCCCCAAAAACCCCGGGCGTATCCATCGAATTCCCCATAAAACACCTGTTCACAGCCGTGCAATCCACCTTTCCCAAGAAATTTGCAACGATTTCCCAAATTTATCTTGCTCTTACCCCCCGGTATCTGTATTATATATAGCCCGCGCTTGTGCAGCAGAAAGCGAGTTTCAAGGCTTTCAATGGTGAACAAGACGGGCAAGGCGCGGTAACCAGCCCGCAACTATTTTTAAAAACTTTGAAAATAGTTCTTGACACTGAGGGAGAGAAAGAGTAATGTATCTCCTTGCGCTTGAGACATAAAAGCGCACAACGAAGCCCCCGAATAGGGCGGCGGGGCACCTTGAAAACTGGATACTGTGATACGAATTTTAAGCTAAGTAAGAACCTCGTCGAAGGTCCGCCCCGATTAAAAGGGCTCCGGACACTTTGATTGTTTTACCAAGATCTACTTAAAGTCATAAACGCAACAAGCCTTCGGGTTTGTTCATTTAAACGGAGAGTTTGATCCTGG
>JAVWGW010000040.1:0-11676 GCA_036640375.1 Raoultibacter sp.
AAATTGAAGAAAAATACTGCTCTGCCACCCGCTCGCTTGACGAAGTAAAATCGCATATGGAAGACATTTTTGCCGTATGGGAAAAGTAAACATGCATGCCGCTGTTTTTTCATCGTGCGCACAGCGCGATCTTGAATCACTCGTTATTTACATCGGGGAAGTTCTTGGTTCGCCGCAGAGTGCTCGGCGCATTCACGATAATCTTCTTGAAGCCGTTGAAACGCTGTGTCAGCTTTCCAACCTGGGCAAACCCTTTTACGACGAGCGCCTAAAGCGCAACGACTATCGCAGTTTCCTTGTTGAAAACTACCGCATTTTCTATTCCTTCAACGAAACCACCGTCACAATCAAGCGCATCCTGCACACGCGCCAAGACAGCGACACCTACGCCCTAATCTCACTGCCAGATTAGCCCCCGCAGTTACCCAAAGATTAATTTGCGTTCTTCGCCGGTGAGGGCTTCGCGGGCTTGGTCGCGCAGGTTGTTTACGCCGATGAAGAATTGGCGCATCATCACCACCATCAGGTAACGGCCCTTGGGGGTAAGCGTCAGTTCTTCTTCGTTGTTGGTAGCAAACGCGCCGGAAAGCCGCATGAAATCCATTTCGATGGGCAGGCCGCGTTCGATGCTGCAGCCAAAATCGGCGGCGAACTGCTTTTTATCTAAGCGCAGGCCAAACAGCTGCATCATGAAGCGATAGCGCATTTGGTCGCGCAGCGAAAACGTGGTTTTGCCCGAAAGGGACATGTTGCCCGCTTCGATGGCCGCGTTGTACTCTTTGATCGAAAACGTGTTCACGTAAAGGTTTTTGGAAAGATAGGTGATGCCGCCGCTGCCGATGGCCGGGTATTCTTCGTAATCAATCACATATTCATCGATCATGCCAGGACCTTTGGCCTCGCTCGCGATTTTGTTGAAGGTCCAGGCACTGCCCAAGCTAAACAGGGGGGTTTCACCACCCGCCAGCGTTTCGACAATCAGTTCGTAAAAGCGTTGTTCGCGCTGGTAATCGACCTTACCCACCGTTGCGGCAAGCGATTTTTCCACAGAGGGCGAAGCCATCAGCGGGTAAAACGTTGTTTGCGAAGTGCCGCTGGCAACAATCATTTCCAAATCATGGCGCAGCATTTCTTCGGTCTGCGCGGGGAAGTTGAAAATCATGTCCACATTAAGCGACGTAAAATACGGAGCGGCAGTTTGAATGCGCTCGAAGATTTCTTCGGCGTTGCCGTATTTTTCCAAACGGCCCATCTGCTGCAAAAGCCCGTTATCAAAACTTTGCACCCCTACGCTCAGGCGCTGCACGCGCCCCTGCAGTTTTTCCAGATAAGAGGGCACCAGATGATTCGGGTTTGTTTCGCTTGAGACTTCGGCGATAGAAAAGGTATCCCGCGCCAAATCGATGGTTTCGCACAGTTCGTCGATCATGATTGTGGGGGTGCCGCCGCCGATGTAGAGGCTTTCAAAATCGTAGCCCATTTCGGCAAGCATCATCATTTCTTTGCGCATGTTGGCAAAATAGGGCTTGGCTCGATCCTCTGAAAAGGGGAAACGATTAAACGAACAATAGGGGCACAGCCTCTCGCAAAACGGCACGTGCATGTACAGCATGTAGGCCTGGCCCGGCTTGGGCGGCGCCACGCGCGTTTCGGTGGTGGGCTGAAGCTTCAAATACTGGTGGGTGCACTGGCGCACCGCGGTGGTAAGTAATCTTTCTGAAAGCACCTTAGTCCCAAGCCCCTCTTCCCGCGGCGGCGCGTTGGCCAATATCTTTGCGGAGTTGTTTGCCTTCAAAATTGATGCGATCGCAGGCTTCATAGGCAAGCTCGCGCGCTTCTTCAAACGTGTCGCCTAGGGCAACCACGTTAAGCACGCGGCCACCCGCCGTAATCAGTTCACCATCGCCGTTGCGCGCCGTACCGGCATGAAACACGCTGACGCCTTCGAGTTCTTCGGCGTCATCGATGCCCAAGATAACCTTGCCTTTTTCGTAGGCACCCGGGTAACCTTCGCTGGCAAGCACCACGCATACCGCCCATTGGTCTGACCAGGCAAGATGCACGTCTTCCGGCTTGCCCTGCGCCACGGCAAGCATGATGCTTACCAGATCGGTTTCCAAGCGCGGCAAGATAACCTGCGTTTCGGGGTCACCAAAGCGCGCGTTGAATTCCAGCAGCTTGGGGCCTTGCGGCGTCAACATGAAGCCGCCGTAAAGCACGCCACGATAATCGTGTGCGAAGGGCGGCTGTGCGGTTGCGGCGGCGGAAACCTCCATCAAATGCTGCATGGTGTGCAGTTCTTCATCGGTCACGATGGGCACCGGCGAATACACGCCCATGCCGCCGGTATTAGGCCCGCAATCACCTTCAAATGCGCGCTTGTGATCTTGCGCCGTCTGCATGCAAAATGCCTGCCCCGCCGTGATAAACGCAAGCAAGGAACATTCAGGCCCGGTCATGTATTCTTCAATAAGTACGGTGTTGCCCGCCGCACCAAACGCCCCGGAAAAGCAATCGGCAACCGCAGTCTTGGCGGCCTCAATTGTTTCGGCAACGATAACGCCCTTGCCCGCGGCCAGGCCATCGGCCTTCACCACAATGGGCGCACCCATTTCATCGATGTAGGCAAGCGCGGGCGCTTCTTCGGTGAAACTGGCATATGCGGCCGTAGGGATGGCATTGGCATCCATGAACGCCTTGCTGTACGTTTTGCTGCCTTCAAGCTGGGCACCCTGTGCATCGGGGCCAAACACCGCAATGTCTGCGGCGCGCAGTGCATCGGCCACCCCTGCCACAAGCGGCGCTTCAGGACCGATAACCACCAGGCCAATGGCGTGGTCGCACGCAAACGCAAGCACGGCGGTGGGGTCGGCAGCATCAAGCGTGCTCACATTTTCGGCCACAGCATCGGTGCCGCCATTGCCGGGTGCCACGTACAGCTTGGTGCACTGCGCGGATTTTGCCAATGCCCAGGCAATAGCGTGTTCGCGCCCACCCGCGCCAAGAAGCAAAATATTCACAACATCCTCCTAGAAACTCGCACCCCTTGCAGGGTCTATTTGAAACACATTTTACCCCCAAGCCACCCCATTTGCTTTCGCCCACCACCGATGACACAGGGGAACCACACGCCCAACCGCGCGCTCTTCAAAAGCACTACGCCCAGGAAAAGCCCAAAAAATAAACCGTACCGAACAAGCTACCCACTACCACTGCTGCCCTTGCGCGAAATAATCCCCCACCGCCCACAGGGGCACATTGGTCATCCACGTTTGTTCACAATAATCCTTCATGGAAGTTCTGACACCGTGCAAATTATACGTTTCACACAACAGCTTCAAGCTGCGCGCTTTCACATTTTCTTCGGCCTTTACTTCTAGGGGAACCACCGCCGAACACTTGTGCACAAGAAAATCTATTTCACCCGAAGAATTTTTGCGGCTCCAATAAAAAGGCTCGCACCCCTGCGCCACCAATTGCTGACACACATATTGTTCGGTCATAGCGCCCTTATATTCGGTAAGAGCATTGTCGGAAAACAGCACGCTATCAGGTGTAATATGCATAAGAGCACCCAGCAAACCAATGTCGAGCAGATAAAGCTTGAACGCCGAAAGATCGCGATAAAACGAAAGGGGCATGCCGGGCTTATCAACGCGATACACCCTTGTGGCCAAGCCCGTATCAACAATCCACTGGATGGCGGTTTCAAAATCTTTGGCACGCGAACCAGGTTTGATGTGTCCAAAAACAAGCTTGTGATTTTCCGCCCCCAAATGCACGGGGATCGAATTAAAAGCCAGCCTTACCCGTTCGATTTCCCTTTGTTCGGGATGCTTTGAGAAATCCTTATCGTAATCGCTCAAAAGTTTTTGCTGCACACTGCGAGCCTGGCGGTAATCTTCGCCACCAGAAAAAAAATGTGCCACCGCTTCGGGCATGCCGCCAACGAAGAAGTATTGCCGCAAGCGGCGTTCAAGCTTATCGCGGAAGCGCACCATGCTGGCAAAATCAAGGGCGCGCACCCTGTCTGCTAACTCCTCTTCGCCCGCGGCATCAAGAAATTCCGTGTAATTCATCGGATGGAGGGTTATCGAATCCACTTTGCCCACGGGAAATGATTCGCCACGGTGCAAGGCTATGCCCAGATAGGAACCCGCAGCAACCACATGCAAATCGGGCGCCTCTTCGCAGAAATATTTAAGAGCACTCAACGCATTTTTGGCTTCTTGGATTTCATCGAGGATAACCAGCGTTTCACCGGGGATAATGCGCGTATTACAAAGTACTTGCAAATCGGAAAGGATTCTTTTTAGATCGAAATCGGCTTCAAAAAGGTGCTCAGCCGCGCGGTTTCCCATGAAAGAAAGATAGGCGACGTTCTTGAAATGGCGCTTGCCCCATTCTTTAAGCAGGTAAGTTTTGCCTACCTGTCGAGCACCATACACAACAAGCGGCTTATGTGAGGCGGCTTGTGCCCATTGTGCCAGTTCATGCAGCGCTTCTCGCTTCACCTCTATCACCATCCTTGGGGTCTACCTGATTATGCATGATGCTGTTTGCATAATCAGGTGATAAAATTAGCTCTAGTTTAGCATTTTCAGGTGATAAAAAGACTAGTTTTTTGCATTTTCAGGTGACTGAACCCCTTAAATAAGCGCAAAATCTGGTCTTAGCGGCTTTTCCAACCGTGGAAAATGGTTTGATTGCGATCGGGTCCCACGGCGATGATGGAACAGGGCACGCCCACCACTTCTTCCAGGTATTCCACATAGCGCTGCGCGTTTTGGGGCAGCTGATCAAAGGAAGTGCACCCCGTGATGTCCACATCCTTCCAGCCCGGCAATTCAACATAAACCGGTTTGGCATGAAACAGCACGCTTTGCTGCATGGGGAAGTAATCGTAGGTTTTGCCTTCGCACTCGTAGGCCACGCACACCTTGATGGTGTCGAATGCCGAAAGCACATCAAGCTTGGTCAGCGCAATATCGGTCAGCCCGTTCACTTCGGCCGCATAGCGCCCAATAACAGCATCAAACCAGCCGCAGCGACGTTTGCGCCCGGTGGTCACACCAAATTCGTGGCCGACCGCACACATCAGTTCGCCATTTTCGGCATCCTTGCCCTCGCCACCATTTTCGGCATAGAGCAATTCGGTGGGGAACGGACCTTCGCCCACGCGGGTGATGTAGGCCTTCTGTATGCCAAGCACCTTGGTGATGGCCGTGGGTCCAACGCCCGCACCGGTGGCCGCGCCGCCCGCACAACACGAAGAAGACGTGACGTAGGGATACGTGCCATGGTCGATGTCGAGCAGCGTGCCCTGCGCGCCTTCAAACAAGATATTTTTATCTTCGCGCAAGGCCACGTTAAGCAGCTGCGCCGTTTCGGTCATAAAGGGCTTAAGGATGCGCGCGAAGGGCAAGTACTCTTCGCAAATTTCCTCAACCGTATAGGTGTGCAAGCCGTAAATTTTTTCCAGCACGGGATTTTTTTGTGCAAGCGCGGTTTCCACCTTCAGGCGGAAGATTTTTTCATCCAGCAAATCTTGGATGCGAATGCCTTTGCGCGCCGCTTTATCTTGATAGCACGGACCGATGCCGCGCTTGGTGGTACCTATTTTGTTGTTGCCCAGACGCTTTTCATCCGCGCCGTCGAAATCTTTGTGATACGGCATGATCACGTGCGCATCGCAGGAAATTTTCAGGCGTTCGCACGAAATGCCCTCGGATTCCAGCATGGCCATTTCTTTGACCAGCACGCCGGGATCAACCACAACACCGTTGCCGATAACCGGCACGGCAGTTTCATACATCACGCCAGAAGGCATCAGGTGCAAGGCAAGTTTGCGGTCGCCGTGAATAACGGTGTGCCCGGCGTTGTTGCCTCCCTGGTAGCGCACGACGTAATCGTATTCGCTCGAAATCAGATCGGTGATTTTACCCTTGCCTTCGTCGCCCCACTGGGCACCGACAAGAACCGTAGATGGCATGACAATCCTTCCTGTTTGGCGTGCTCGCAATCACGAGAACAAAGCTTGATTATATTACAGCTGCACGCAGTTCAGCTGTGAATCGACATCCTGCATAAGGTTTACGATTTCTTCGTGGCAGGTAAAAAGGATAACCTGGCGTTGTGTGGACAGTTCACGCAGGGCGCGCGCTGCCCCCACACGACGATCCGCATCGAAATTTACCAGTATATCGTCGGCCAAAATCGGCGTGGCACGACCCACGTTTTCAGCCGCCATCAACAGCGCAATACGCAGCGAAAGATAGAGCTGCTGGCACGTTCCCAGCGAAAGATGCAGCGGCTCATATACATTTTTCAGGGCATCCACCACCTGCAGCACCCCTTCACCGCTCATGCGCACCTGCACCCACTTGCCCTCTGTCATATCGGAAAACAAGCGGCTGGCCTGGCGATATACTTCGGGCTGGCGCGTACTTTCCCAAGCGGTTATGGCGGATTCAAGTGCACGGCGCGCCAGCAGAAGCGTGGCGTAATCGGTGTAGCTTTCGGAAAGACGCGTGTTCACCAAGGCGCGTTGCAGCTTCAGTTCGTCGAAGCGCTTTTTGTGCAAAGCGGCATCAAGCAGGGTTTTCAGTTCGCCGTAGCGGCGGTTGGCCACGCCAAGCGTTTCTTGCAGGCTTACACGCTGCTGCGTTTTTTGTTCGATAAGCGCAGCAAGGGTGGCGGGAGTGGGCAGCGCGGGCTCGCGCACGCCCGGCGGCGGCGCTGCCGCAAGATCCAGATCGCTCACGAGTGCGTGGCGCTGCGCTTCTAAGCTGCTTGCCTGATCGCAAAGCGCCGAAAGTTGCGATGTGAACGCCTGGCGCTTTTGCAAAAACAAACCCGTTTGGGTGTTGGCTTCCTTCGCATCGTCGAGCAGCGACCGCGCACGACGCAGCGAGGCGCCCGCGCTTGCAAGGCCTTCATCCGCCAGGAAATGGGCGATTTTTTCGGCCACACGCTGCAATTCTGCTTCGCAGGTTTCAAGCTTCTTCTTATCTTGCAGCATCACCCATTGCGCATCCTGCTTGCGCTGCGCCAGGGCTTCCTCGCTTTTGTTCGGCCGAAACAGCATCACCAGCGCGGCGGCGGCCAACAAAACAGCAAACAACACCAGACCCAAGCCCAGCGCCGTAAACGAAAGGCTGTTGATGGTGCGCCCGTGCATAGTAAGCGGCACGCCGGTGCCAATAAATAAAACGGGCAGCGCAATGGACAACGCCACCTGCACATGACGCTGGCCGCGAGCCTTTTCTTCCAGTTCTTGCATGGCGCCATCGGTGATAAGCGCGTCGTATTTTGCCTGCGAAACGCGGCAATCGTCGCGCGCCAGCAGCGCGCCGTGTTCACAGCGGCTTTGCTCGTTGGCTAAATCGTCGAACGCATCGCGCAAGCGGCGCGCGCGCACATCATCGATGTGCGCAATCTCGGCGGAAGTTGCCGCGCGATGTGCCTTGTGTTGAGCGCACAGTTCAGCTTCTTCCTTTTGCAAAAGTGCCTGACGGTGTGCCACATCTGAACTTTGAGCTTCGATTTTTTCCAGCGCGGTTTTGGCGGCGACCAGCTTTTCGATTTCGCGCGTAAGCGTTTCCTGGCGTGCTAATAAATCGGCCCGTTGCGGCTCAAGTTCGTGAAATTCCCTATCCTGATCTTTCAGGCGTTCGGTTTCGGCCGCCGCCAAAGATACCTGCGCGCGTAAATCCTCCTGCTGCGCCAAAAGGTTAACGATGGAAGCCTGCGCCGAAGATGCGCGCGACGTGTAAGCCGCAAGATCGTTTTGCACGGCGGCAAGCGCCTGTGCGGGCGAAGCGCTGGTGCCCGACCCCGCCGTAAGCAGGCGTGCCGTAATATCGGTCGTATTGCGCAAGCTGCGTAATTCATCGCTGGTCAACGCAAACATGGTGGAAAATGTTTCTTTATCTATATCCGAAAACAGAGCGGTTGCCGCAGCTTCACCCAAAAGCCCCTGCACATTTTTTTCACGGGAAACAAGGTATTCAGCACCCGTTTTTGCATCGGTAAAAAACAGCGTGCCCGCTCGTTCGCTTGATGTTGGCTTGTAGGTGTTGCGCGCCCCACGCGCTTCTTCCCAACCAAACAGCACGCCTTCGATAAACTTGTTGAGGGTGGTTTTGCCCGCCTCGTTTTTGCCAAACACCACGTTTAAGTGCGGCGTGAAGGGGCCTATTCCCCGCTGCGCAAACAAGCCGAAGCTGTCGATTTTCAGACGCTCCAAGTAAACGGATTCAGCGCATCGTTCGTTATCCGGCCTTATCACGCGCCCTCACCTTGCCCCAGCAGCACATCGAGCACCCTGTTTTCGGCAGCAGCACCCAGAGCACTTACTTTGCGCTCAACATTGCGTGGCAGGCGCAGATTCTTCTTCACAAACTCTTCCTGCAAAAAAGCTTGCGCAGCTTGTACATCTTCGCGTTGCGCGGCCGACACCTGCAAAAACACAGCAGGGAACAGGGCTTCTTGCGCAAGAGCTGCCTTATCCAAAGGCGGCACCGTTTCATCCAACAAGGCGTCGCAAAAAAATAAGGGGTAGGCATCGTTAATGTTTTTGCGCAGATCATCTAGCACACCCGGCCTGCTCAAAAGACGATGGAGCGGTGTTGTTCCCCGCAAGGTAATGCGCGTGCACATTTCTTCGCAGCGCGCTTCGCCGTTTTCGCGGAACAATTCCCGCACCAGTTTTTCGCTAATTTCAGCGATGCTGGCGCATTGCGTCACATCCACCTGCATGCGCTGCCACACAACTGAAGCCGTGGGAATAAACTCAAGCGTATTGGGCGCGCCCTGTTCAAGGGTGACCAAAAACACGCCACGCTCACCGGTTTCCTTGATGTCGCGCCCCTGGATGCAACCCGAAAACGCGATGCGCGGGTTTGCGGGGTTGTCCACGAAGCGTTTGTGGATGTGGCCCAGCGCCCAGTAATCCATGCCGCGAGCCAACAGCTTGACCGGATCGCTGGGTGCCTTTGTTGCATCAAGATGCAAGCCGGTATGCAGCACCGCCACCGCAAACGGGGCTTCAACCCCCGTGGCCTCAATCGCCGCCGCACGTGAAATACCTGCGGAAATGTCTTCGCTTGCCGGCCAGGCCTGGTTGTAATAGCTGCGCCCGCCCAAAAGAGCCAGCACTTCCCCGTCGCGCGCATAGGTGGCAAAACTGGGCTTATCTGCCGCAAACATCGTCGCATTTTCGGGCAGCGCAAAAAAGCCGTGCTGCCACGAAACGTAAGGATCGTGGTTGCCCATACACAGATACACTGGAATGCCCGCTGCGCCTAAGCGGGAAACGCCCGAGAAAAAATGCAGGTAATCGGCGTAGGATGCACGGGTGGTATCAAAAATGTCGCCCGCGAACACCACGAAATCGACGTGGTTGTTCAACGCCGCATCTATCACGCGATCGTAGGCCTGCGCGATAGCGCCAAGCAAGCGATCGGCCCAGGGGGCAGAAAGAGCGCGCAAGCCCCTAAAGGGTGCACCCAGGTGCAGGTCGGAAGCGTGTATGAAAGTAATCTTTTTCGCCATAAACGCAGTGTAGCGCGAAATGGACGCAAGCGCGTCTATTCGTAGCCACCCACGCGCGAATCGTCGATGAAATCCATGAAACGGGTAGATTCCGCCTTGAAAGCAAGTTTGATATCGCGGGTTGCGCCGTTACGATGTTTCGCCACAATCAGCTCGGCCGTGCCCAGTTCGGGGCGGCTATCCGATTCGGCTTCCACTTCATCCATACTGCGGTCGATAAACATAACGATGTCAGCATCCTGTTCGATGGAACCTGATTCACGCAGGTCGGAAAGCATGGGGCGCTTTTTGCCGCCGCGCTGTTCGATGGCGCGGGAAAGCTGCGACAGTGCGATAACGGGCATCTGCATTTCCTTCGCCAAAACCTTCAGGCCACGCGAAATTTCGCCCACTTCAACGGCACGATTGCCGTCGCGGCGCGCTTGCGGGGGCTGCATCAACTGCAAGTAGTCAACGATGATCAGGCCGTTTTCCACATCCCGCAGTTCGCGGCGCGCTTTGGCCCGCAACTCCAAAATGGAAAGCGAGGGCGTATCGTCGATATACAGGTTCAAGGGGTAAAGCGTGTTCGACGCTTCGATTATGGCCATCCAATCGGAATCCTGCATTTTGCCGCTGCGCACGTTGCCCAAGTTCACACGTGCTTCCGAACATAAAATACGCTGCGTCAGCTGTGCCGTGCTCATTTCCAGCGAAAGGAAGGCGACCGTTGTTCCCGCCTTGGCAGCGTTTACCGCCAAGTTAAGCGCAAACGACGTTTTGCCCACGCCCGGTCGCGCCGCCATGATGATCAAATCGCCCGCACGCAGGCCATAAAACAGTTCATCCACATCTTTGAACCCGGTGGGCACGCCCGCCATGTGGGTTTGCTGCTGGGAAAGAAGCGTGAGTTCTTCCATGGCGTTGGTAAGCAGGCCGTCCATTTTTGAAAACGCCGATGAAACGCGCTTTTCTGTCACATTGAACAAGGTTTTTTCGGCCTCTTCAACCACAATCCCCAAATCATCGGGGGCATCATAGGCCAGGGCAGAAATTTCTGCTGAAGCATAGATAAGCTCGCGCAAAATGCCGGTGCGCTTTACAATATCGGCATGGTTTTGCCAGTTGGTAAGCGCAAAGGTGTTGTCGGCCAATTCGACAAGATAGGCCTTGCCCCCCACCGCTTCTAACTGACCTGCTGCCGTCAGATTGTCCGCCAAAGAAATTTGATCAACGGGCAAATGGCGCGCGTTCAGTTCTAGCATGGCCGCAAAAATTATCTGATGCGCCGGGCGAAAAAAGTTTTCGGATTTAAGCTTTGTGACCACTTCGGTGATGGCATCTTGGTTGAGCATGCACGCAGCCAGCACTGATTTTTCAGCTTCAATATTTTGCGGAAGCGAACGATGGATCGCGCCGCCCGAAGAAAAATCATTGCCGCCGTTGTAGCCGCCATCATAGCCGCCACTGTAACTGCCCGCGCCGTTGCCGCCGCTGTTATACCCACCGCTGTTGCCGCCGCCATTGTAATTGTTGCCGCCATTGTTGTTGCGGCCGTTGTTGTAAGCTTGGTTGCCCGGTGCCATGATTTTCCTTTGCGTGCTTGGTGGGTGGTGTCGGTGTTTTCCCTATCTTACCTCAAGCAAAACACCAGCTTGTCAGTATTTTTTGGCCGCAAAAAACATGAAAATACTTATCCACACGACAAAAAGAAACCCCCTTCGTCGCCATCAGCGTCAAAGGGGGTTTTCCACATTTTCCACAAGTTTGCATTGGGGAAAACTATTTTTGAAACAAAACCAAATGCCTACTTGCTTTCAGCGTCAAGAACTTCGCCAACCGTTTCGGCAGCTTCAGCAGCAGCCTGTGCGTCGCCCGCAGCGTCGGCGGCGGCAACAGAATCGCCGGCCTCCACTACAATAGCGTCTTCCACAGTTTTCAGTTCTTCAGCAGCCTGTGCTGCTTCCATCGCTTCGGCAGAGCCGACGGAAATTTTCAGCGTCGCTTTGATGTCGCGATAGATGGACAGCGTGACTTCGTGGTTGCCGGCAACCTTGATGGGAGCCTTCAGATCCAGGCGTTTCTTGTCCAGTTCGATGTTGAGCTCTTTTTGCACAGCATCGGCGATCATCTGGGCGGTGA
>JAVWGW010000041.1:0-11444 GCA_036640375.1 Raoultibacter sp.
GATCATGAAAAAAGCGCGCGACGAAGGTTGCATCATCCAGGTGGCAAACACCTCATCGCAAGAGCAGATGTGCTGCTGCTGCACCTGTTGTTGTGGGCCGCTCAATGTGCTCAAGATTTTCGGCGGCAAGGCGCAGGAAAACATCAGCAACTACTATAGTGTCTGCGATGCCGAACAGTGCTTGGGTTCCTGCGAAGGTGTCTGCACCGCTTCGTGCCCGATGGCTGCGATTTCTTTTGACAATGATCACATTGCGATAGATTTAAAGAAGTGCATTGGCTGCGGCCTGTGCGCGGTGGCTTGCCAGCAAGGTGCGTTGGCTCTGGTGCAAAAAGCCCCTGAAGATATTTTTATCCCTGAAGATGAAACGTATTTTGATAACTATCTGCATGTACAACGCCTGCGGGGGATTGAAGACTAAGCTGTTTTAGGCAGGGGGTTTGTGGCCTTTAGTGGCTTTGCGGGGAGCGCGGATCCCCTGCGCGAAAACGAGAGGGCGGCTTTCTAGCTGCCCTTTTTATATGTCCAGACGCAGGGTTTGGGCGATGAGGGTCATGAGCACTTCGTCGTCGGCTTCGGGGTGGGCACGCAGAAAGCCGGTCAGCCCCACGATGAGCATATAAAATGTTTCGGGCACGTACTCTATTTCTACCACGTGGTGTTCTCGGTAGTCGCGCACGGTTGTCTGCGTGACGTAATCGGCAAGCGCCGCCCCGCAGCGGCTCATAAACTCCAGGTAAAGGGCCGCGTTTTCTGAAGATGCCAAATCTTTACGGAAGGGGTCGGCGTCAAACAAAATGCGGCGCACCAGCTTGACGCAATCTTTAAGCGCACCCTGCACATCCCCTAACGTGCGGCTTTCGTTCCAGTACTGCACGGATTCCTTGAAATCGGCCACGTACTGATCGAGCACCGCCGAGGTCAGGGCTTCTTTATCAGGAAAGTAATGGTAGAACAGCGAGCGCGTAACGCCGATGTGTTCGGTAATGTCTTTGACGGTGGTTTTGCTCAAGCCCTTTGCTTCAAAAAGCTCGCGCGCGGCACACACGAAATCGTCTCGCCGATCAAAATCCCCCTGTGCCATACCCGACCCCCTATGTCGCTGCCGGCCCACCCCCGTGCACGCCGCAGGTCTTGCGCCCCGCTCACCGCATAAGGGCAGCCTACAAAACTACTGACACCCTGTCAATACCCACAGCTTGCGCGCTAGGTGGGACGAAGGGCGGCTTAGCGCGCAATGACACTTTTTGGCAATTTCAAACGGGTGTTTTCGACACTTTTTGGTAATTTCAAATGGCCGATAGTGACACTTTTTGGCAATTTGAAACGGGCAAAATTGACACTTATGCTTGATTTGGTTTTTCGGCCACGTGGACGGCGGCTATGCCTCCGGTGTAGTTTTTCCAGGTCACCTTCGTGAAGCCGGCATCGTGGAGCATGTGGGCGTAGGCTGCTTGGTCGGGGAAGGCCTTGATCGATTTGCTCAGGTATACAAAGCCCTCTTTATCGCCGGTAACAATACCTCCGATAAAGGGAATCATATGTTTGAGGTAAAACAGATAAAGCGCGCGCCACGGGGCAAAGGGGGGGCGCGAAAACTCAAGGCACACCAGACTTCCGCCCGGCTTGAGCACGCGGTATATTTCGCTCAGTGCCTGCTGCCGGTCGGGCATATTGCGGATGCCATAGGCCATGGTCACCACGTCGTAGCTTTCGTCTTTGTAGGGAATATCCTGCGCGTCGACTACGGCAAAATCGATTCCCACGCCATCGGACGCTCCTGCGCTGTAGTGCGCCAGAGCAACCTCCAGCATTTCGGGTACCAGATCGGTCAGCTGAATGTGGGCGGGGTGCTTGGTGCGCGCCACAGAAAACGCCACATCACCGGTGCCCCCGGCAATGTCGAGCACGTCATCGGTGGGGCGAATCGTTGCCTGCTGCATCATGCCACGCAGCCACAGCTTGTAGGCACCCATACTAGAAAGCGCGTTGAAACGCTCATACTTTTTTGCGATGGCGGAAAAAATTTCATACACCCGTTGCGAAGAAAGGGCAGCGGGGGCAGCTTCGCCCGTGGCGGTGTCGATGGTATGGGGCGTGTTTTCGCGTGTCATAAAAGTATCACCAGCGTGTTCTTAATTGAGGTCGGCTGTTGTCCGAAGAGTGATTATAGCGTTTTGCCTGCGGCTTGCTGTTCGCGAATCTTTTCCAGTTCACGCGCTTGGCGTGCCCCTTTCGCGCCGCCCGCACCCTGCAAGCCGTGTCCGGGGGTCACGGTGGTGCCCACGTTATCCCCTGCGGCAATGCGCTGCGCCCGCTGGGCTTCTTCGGCAATCATCTGTTCTAGCAGCGGGTCGGGAACAATCGTGCGCAGCGCTTCGGCGCGAATGGCGGGCGCGGCGCCGGCCTGCGTGGAGGTGCCTGCCTGGCCGGCGCTTAAGGTGGCGTTAGTGGCAGCAAATGCGCGGTTGCTTGCATCCACGGCAAAGCCGGGGGCATTGACCGACCCTGGGGCCGCCACTTCTGCCTGCTGCGGCGCACGCACACCGTTTTCCTGGTCGGGATAATCGAAATCCGATGTTGCTGCGCGCCATTTCCCCGTAGCGTGCGCCGCCCAGTTGGCCGGTTCGTTGGTCAGCCACAGCTTCGCCAAATTCTTCACGTGGATGGGTTTGACGCTGGCCACCCAGTTCAGCTCGCTTTTTTCCGCAACCGTGTTTTCGCTTAAGCGCTCAAATTCCTCTTTAAGCGCCCCTAGCCGCGCATCGATGCGCCCCACGCCGTTGTGCAGCACGTCGTCTAAACGGTTCATCTGTTCGCGCGCTTCGCGGATGCGCTTGTCGGTTGCGGCACTCATCTGCGGTGCCAAGATGCCGTGTTCGCCTTTGATGCGGTTGATATCCAGCGCGGCATCATAGGTGGCGTCGACCATTTCGTCGACGGTCATGTAGGTGGATTCGTAGTTCATGATGTGCTTCCACGAAGGCAAAATCATGCGTTCGCGATGTTCTTCAAAGGTGCGTGCGCGCAGCTTGTAACCATATTTTTCCGGGTTGTCGAACACGATGGATCCCACGTCCAAAAACGGCGCCATGGGGCTGGTCAGCACCACAAGCCGCGGATCGAAGTGTACCAGCTCATATAAATGCTGCACGTAGGCACCCGTTTCGCGGATGCTCGCGGCGGTTTGCTGGGGAATGCCGGTCATGAAATACAGGTCGAAGCGCTCGCAATTCTTGTGTGAAAGCGCATCTATAATAGTCTGTTCCAGCTCGGTCATCTTGTAGTGCCCCTTGCCGAAGGCGGCGCGGATGGCGTCGTCGTGGCTTTCGGCAGAAATCTCCACCGACCAGCTGGGCAGGTTGGCATCCAGCAGGTCGTAGAGGTCGTTGCCTTCTTCAGGCGGGCCGAAAAACTCAAAGCCGATGGGATTTTGCACCTTTCCCTTAAGGCCGCAAATAAATTCATGCGTGTAGTCTTGCCCCGCTTGCAAAAAATCGTTCAGCACAAAAATGGGTCCCCACAGGTGGTTTTGCGATGCTTCGATGTCGCGCACCAACAGCTGCGGATCGCGCCAGGCCACACTTGAGCGCCCAAAATGGTTTTTGAAGGTGTAGGCCGAACCGCCGCAGGTGGCGCAATTGCGCGCGCACCCCCGGCACGAAAGGCTGGCGCTGACCGGGTAGCGCAACCACCCCTTCGCGGGCAAATAGCTGGTCATATCATGGTGGCGCAGCACGCCCTTCATCGGGTAGGCGTAATCAAGGGAAATGGCGTCCATGGTGTCGGGCACCCAGGAAAGCGGGTTGATGTGCACGGCTCCGGTGCTATCGCGCCACGTCAGGTTGGGTATGTCGGATAAATCCCCCAGCCGCGTGTGCGTTTTTTCGGCCTGAATCAGCCGATCAAGCAGCATGCGCATGGGTTCTTCCGTCGAATCGCCACGAAATACGTAATCGATGCAATCGTAGCGCATCAAATCTTCGTGGAAGATGGTCGAAGAAAGGCCGCCGAACGAAATGGGACAGCTCGGGTGCAGTCGCTTGATAATCTTGGCCACTTCGATAGCGCCGTGGCAATGGGGCATCCAGTGCAAGTCGATGCCAAACATGCGCGAATCCAGGCGTGCCAGATGCTTTTCCACATCAAAATTCTTCTTGTTCAGCATCATCGATGCCAGGTTGTAAATGCGGGTACGGATGCCGTGGCGTTCGAAATACTCGGCCAGCGTGGTAAGCCCCAGCGGATACATCTCGAAGATGGGCGTGGAAGGCACCATATCGGATACCGGTCCATACATTATGGAACGCTCGCGGAAATCGTAGGTGGCGGGCGCGTGGACGAACGTCATGTCTATTTGCTGCATGTGTGGTAAACCCCTGTCTCTCGCAGTGAAGTATACCAGTACTTTTTTCGGTGAGCGGATGGATTTTCGCCTACAAACGAACTCCGCTGTGCTCGTTAACCGTTCGCGTCGCAACTGTGTCGAGAAATGGGGGAGGTCTGCGCGCACCGCCGCGCGGCGGCTGGGGAAAATGCTATGATATTCGCACACTAAAAAGCAGGAGGATCCTA
Source organism: Raoultibacter sp. (assembly GCA_036640375.1). Lineage (GTDB taxonomy): Bacteria > Actinomycetota > Coriobacteriia > Coriobacteriales > Eggerthellaceae > JAVWGW01. Next base: position 4,576 of record JAVWGW010000041.1, read on the forward strand.
TGCTATTGTGCGCACAATACGTTTTGCCGATAACCTCTGCCCCCATAGAATACGGGGCGGTGTTGCTACGCGAAAACACTATCAGAGACATTGGGAAAGCCGATGTTCTTAAACTGCGCTACCCTGAAGAAGAGGTGCGCGATTACGGCTTGGCGGCGCTGCTTCCTGGCCTGGTCGATCTTCATACCCATTTGGAAAATTCCGTTATGCGCGGCATTGTGCACGATGTGCCGTATTCCACGTGGATCAATTCGGTCAACGAAAAATCATCGCTGATGAACGCGGGCGATTGGTATGATTCGGCCATCTTGGGTGGGCTTGAAGCGCTGTCTTCGGGCATCACTTGCGTGGCCGATATTACCTCGACTGGCGCCGCGTGCTACGCCACCCAAAAGCTGGGGCTGCGCTCGGTTATCTATCGCGAAGTGGGTGCGATGGATAAGCGCCGTGTCGATTACGCCATGAAGTTGGCTGCGGCCGACATTAAAAAGTGGAAGACGGAAGTGGACGCAAGCCGCATCACTATCGGCATCGCCCCCACGGCGCTGTTCGTGTGCCACCCTTCGGTGTTCCGCAAAATTTCAGACTTTGCGGGCGACGATATGCCTATCGCCATGCATCTGGCCGGATCGCGCGAAGAATACGATTTCATCAAATACGGCTCTTCGCCCTTCTCTATTCATGCCGAAGATGTCAAGCGTGGATTCGTTGAGATTCCGCCGTGGCTGCCCACGGGTGCCACTCCTGTGAACTATGCGCTGAACTGGGGTGCGTTTGATTCGCGCAACGTGTTGGCCATTCATTGCGTGCACATCAACGATGAAGATTTGGAAAAGCTCAAAGAACACGATGTGGCCATTGCGGTGTGCCCGCGCTGCAACGCACAGCTGGGCATGGGTGTGCCTCCCATAAACGAATTTTTACGTGCCGGTATGCGCGTTGGCCTGGGCACCGATTCGCCTGCCGCAACCGATTCGGCCGACATGTTGACAGAAATGCGCATCGGCATGTTGGTGCAGCGTGCGGTCAACGTGGGTGAATTCCTCAATTCCGCCACAATGCTTGAAATGGCCACCATGGGCGGTGCGCGTGCCTTGCGCATGGATGATATGATTGGCTCGCTGGAAATTGGCAAGTACGCCGATGTGATTGCGGTCGATCTTTCGGGTTCGCACCAAACGCCCACAACCGATCCCGTTTCTGCCGTGGTCAACACGGTCAGCGGGTCTGACGTGCTTATGACCATGGTTGCCGGCACAATTTTGTATGAGAAAAATCACTGGCACGTCGATGTGGAAGTGGCTAAAAACATCGCGCGGGTCATCGAAATTCGCGGCAAATTGAGGGGTTAACGTGGCAAAGAAGCAAAATCTTACCGTGAAGCAGCGTCAGGAACGCATCGCTCAGGCGCAAGAACGCGAACGCCTGGCGCGAGAGAAAAACGAGAAATCAGATCGCCTGAAAAAGGTGGTTGTCGTGTCGGTTTGCGTCATTTTGGTGTTGGCGCTTTCGCTGCCGACCATGGCACTTATGGTCATGGGTGGCGGTGCGTAGCGTGTTGCGCTACTATGTTGCGGTTACGCATAAAAGTCTGTCGCGTGCGTCCGGGCTACCGGCACGCCTGATTGCATAAGGGGTTAGCTTGTTTGGTATCGGCGGATTTGAACTTGTACTGATTCTTCTGTTCGGGTTCCTCATTTTTGGACCCGACAAACTGCCCGCCATTGCAAAAACGGTGGGGCAGGCCATAGGGAAATTCAAGAATGCTCAAGAGGAAATGAACAAGGTTATTAAAACCGAAGTTTACGACCCCAATTCCGACGAGCCGTTCAAAAATCCTTTAGAGGTGCTCTCGAAGCTTGAGGGTGACAAAAAGGAAGAAAAGACGGAAAGCTTTTCGGAACGTAAAGCGAAATACGATAAGGAACGCGCCGCCAAAAAGGCTGCCGAAGAAAAGGCTAGCGAGGGGGCACAGGGTGCTGCGGACGCAACTGCGGCAACGGAACCCGCGCCTGATTTTGATGCCGTAGCTGCGGCGATTGCTGCAAGCCCCGCACAAAATCTAGCCCCTAACGTTGGCGCAAAAGAAGGGGCACTTGGTGCTTCCCCCAAGCCGAGTGCCGATGAGCTTTACGGCAACAAGCCCCCGGTAAAGAAGGCGGCCACCACAGGTGCGGCCACAGCTAAAGCCACTGCGGCCAAGCCGGCCACTAAGGCCGCCACGACGCGCACAACAGCGGCGACAAAGAAGCCGGCCACCACGCGCGCCCCGCGCACGACCGCAGCCAAAACAGCCGCAGCCAAAACAACAACTACGCGCACGGCTGCTGCTAAAACAACGGCCGCCACGCGCACGACCGCCGCTAAAACAACGGCAGCCAAGCCTGCCGCCACTACCGCAGCAACTAAGCCGGCCACCAGGGCAACAAGCACACGCACAGCTGCTGCTAAAACCACAGCAGCCAAGCCAGCCACCAAAACAACAACAACGCGCACATCAGCTGCTAAAACCACAGCAGCTAAGCCGGCTGCCAGGGCAACAAGCACACGCACAGCAGCCGCCAAAACAACGGCTGCCAAGCCCGCCGCCACTACCACGCGCAAGCCGGCCGCTACCACTACGCGTAAAGCTGCGCCGCGCAAAACAACACCTACCACACCTAAGGAAGGGGAATAACGATGCCCGTCGGTCCCGCACGAATGCCCCTTTTTGATCACCTGGGAGAACTGCGTATGCGCTTGGTGCGCATCGTTGCCTGCCTTGCTGTCGCGGTCTGCGTTTTCTACATGGCTACACCCACGGTTGCCCAATTTTTGCTGCAGCCGGTGTGGGAATTTATGCCACACGACGATCAAGGCCTTGCCCTGCTCAACGTATTCGGTGCCTTCGATGCGTTTTCAGTGCGCTTCAAAATATCGCTGTGGACGTCGATCGTGGCCTGCGCGCCCGTTATTTTGTGGCAGATTTTGGCTTTCTTCCTGCCGGCACTTAAGCCCAGCGAACGCAAGTGGTTCATTCCTACCTTTGCTGCCGCAACCTCACTCTTCATTTTCGGCACGGTGTTTTGCTATCTTATTATATTGAATCCCGCCTTCCAGTGGCTGACCGATCAGGCGCAAGGGTTTGCCCAGGTCATGCCCGAAGCAAAGCTGTGGATTGACATCATTATCAAATTTGAATTGGGCTTTGGCTTCGCCTTTGAGCTGCCGCTGATCATATTCTATCTGGTCATGTTTGATGTGGTGTCCTATTCCAAGCTGCGCAAAAGCTGGCGCATGGTTTACCTGATGCTTCTTATTATTTCGGCCATGGTCACCCCCGATGCATCGCCCGTTACGATGGCACTTATGTTTGCCGCCATGGTGGTGCTCTACGAAGGAAGCCTGCTCATTGCGCGTCTTGCCCTGGGAAAGCGCGTGAAGAAGCAGAAGGAAGAATTGGAGCGTGAAGCTGCCGAAGAAGAAGAGTGGCAGGCCGAACGCGAAGCGAAGAAGCGCAAAAAACTCGCCGAAGACGACGAGGCGTAAATGCACGAATTAGGTATTATGACCGGCGTGATGGAGGTCGTGGATAAATCTGCGGCCGCTGCTGGTGCCGATAAAGTTTTGGGCGTATCGCTTTCGGTGGGCGTTATGACTGAGGCCATTGAAGATGCGTTGCACTTTGCCTTTGAGGCACTCGCGGAAACAAATCCGCTCTATGAAGGTGCCAAGTTGCACATCACCATGGTGCAGCCGCGCAGCCGCTGTCTGGAATGCGGTGCCGAATATGAACACGATCGCTTCCACGTGGTGTGCCCCGAATGCGGCGGATTTTCAACCGAACTTATTGCTGGCCGTGAAATGCAAATCGATTCCATTGAAGTCGATATCCCCGATGAAACGGAGTAGGCATGCAAATTGACCTAAAGCAACCGATTCTTGATAAAAATGATGCTCTTGCAGCAGCTAATCGCGCTCTTTTTGCCGAAAAGCACGTGTTCGTGCTCGACCTGTTGGCCAGCCCCGGATCGGGCAAAACCTCGACGATTTTGGCCACGATTGAAGCCTTGCGCGATACCTTTAATATCGCCGTTATTGAAGGTGATATTGCTTCATCGGTCGATTCGGAAAAAATCAAGGCGCAGGGTATCGCCGCGGTGCAAATCAACACCGGCGGTGCCTGCCATCTGGAAAGCGACATGATCCGTCGCGCCGTAGACGTGCTCGATTTGGATAACCTCGATTTAATCATTGTGGAAAACGTGGGCAACCTGGTGTGTCCCACCGATTTTGACCTGGGTGAAAACCTAAAGGTGATGATTTTGTCCGTGCCAGAAGGCGATGACAAGCCGCTTAAATACCCCGGAGTTTTTCAAGTGGCCGAAGCGGTCATCTTGAACAAAGTCGACACTATGCCCGTGTTCAACTTCGACCGCGCAGCCTTCGATGCTTCGGTACAGCAGCTCAATCCTACGGCTCCTATTTTCCCCCTTGCCGCCACTACGGGCGAGGGTGTCGAGGCATGGGCTACCTGGCTTACCAACCGCATCAACGCCCTGCATTAAGGGTTCGCATACCTCTTGCAGCCGGAAGAAAAATATACATTCTGCGTTGCAGCCCTGCGCGATTTTGTGCACGCAGCGGGGTTTTCCGATGTGGTGCTTGGTCTTTCTGGCGGCATGGATTCAAGCTTGGCAGCCCTTATGTGTGTCGATGCTTTTGGCGCTGACCATACCCATGGCGCTCTGTTGCCCGGCCCCTATTCCAGCGAAAGCTCCGTTGCGGATGCACTCGCTTTGGCTGCAAACTTGGGCATGGCAACGCACACCATTTCCATCGAAGAACCCTTTGCTGCGTTTGCGGGCGTGCTTGCCGGCGCGTGTGGAGGGGAATTGACGGGACTTGCTGCCGAAAACACGCAGGCGCGCTGCCGCATGGTGTGCCTGATGGCGCTTTCCAATACGCACGGCTGGTTGTTGGTTAACACCAGCAACAAAAGCGAAGCTATGATGGGCTATTCCACACTTTACGGCGATACGGCTGGTGCTTTTGCGCCTTTGGGGGGCTTGTACAAAACTGAGGTGTATGCCGTCGCACGTTGGTGTAATGGGTCTGCACAACGCCGGGGCCAAACGCCTCCTATCCCCGAAAATGTTTTCACGAAGCCTCCCAGCGCAGAGTTGGCACCTGGCCAAGAAGACGAAAAAAGTTTGGGCATCGATTACCCTACGCTCGATGCTCTTTTAAGCGCCCTGCTTGATCAGGAGAAATCCCCTCAAGAACTGATTGCCGCCGGCTACAGCCCCGCGCAGCTTGCTCGCATAACCGCCACTATGCAAGCCACCGCCTACAAACGAGTGCTTGCACCCCCTTATCCCGCCTTGCACTAAATCAAAAACAGGAGCTTTCATGATTGCGGCTTTGGTCGATGGGAGTGCACAAAAGGCAGATTCCCCCGTCTATTTTTTGCCCTTGTCTGCAGCTTCCACAATCGCCTGCCCTACGCATAAGCCGAAAGCGGCGGCGCTGGTAAGGCCGCCCAGGTTGCCTTGGGCACACGCTCCGCAGCAATAGATGTTTTGTATAGGGGTGCCGCCCGCGTCAAGCAGCTGGCCGTTTTCGTTGGTTGCCGCGCCGCCGAGCGTTTTGTAGCGCTTCGGAAACTGCTTGATGGCGTAATAAGGGGCGCCCAGCGATCGCAGGTGGTGCGTGCGTCCCTGGTCGTCTTTACCCTTAGCAACAACCTGGTCATAGGCAGAAAATGTGGCCTTAAGCGTTGCGGGTGCCACGTGCAGGGCACCGGCCAAATTGTCGAGGGTATCAAAGGGTCCCACTTTGCGTGCGGCGCTTTTCTGAAGGGTTTTTGCCAGGTTGCTGGCTTGGGTGCCCTCCAAAAGTTGCTTGTCAAATACTGTCCACCAATAACCCAGCGCATTGCTGTGGCAGCGGTTGGCCGCCGCAGTTTTATCATCTTCGGGTGCGAAGCGCGCCCCCTGCGGATCAAGTTGCACCACCGGCCCAAAAAGCCCCCATACGCACGCCGAGGCAACGTCGCCAATCAAATCAGCCGCGCGGTCCATGCCTGCCAGCTGCCCGCCCACATCTTTGCATAGCAACAAACCATCGCCTGCGGAATGCGTGGTCAAACAGCCCACTTCGGTCTGGTCGGGCACGTTGGCGGCAACCAGCTCCTGGTTGCAGGCAAACCCGCCGGTGGCTACAACTATTTTGTCCGCCCGCACATCCAGATAATCGCCGGTTTTTTTCGACTTCATCCGCATACCGATGATGCTGGCATTTTCGTCGGTTATGAAAGCTATGGCGTGCATGCCTAGTTTTGTTGAAAGCCCCTTGTCGGCCAGGTTGTCGCGCAGGGGTGCCAAAACGGTTTCCATATCCCCAATGCCGCCTTCGGGCAGCAAAATATCGGGGGGAGCGCCCTGGGCAAGCGCCGCCTTCGGGTCGGCAAACTTTGCACCATACTGGGTGCTCACGCGATTCACCCACTGTGTTTGCAGCGCAAAAAGTTTCTTTTGCAACCCCAGCCCGTCTGCGCCCACCTGCTTTTTTACGGCAGCTTCGCGGGTGGCCCAGGCATCATCGACCGAAGTTGTTATGCCCGCCTTGTGTTGAATGTCGGTGCCTTCCACCGTGAAAAGCCCATTTGACCCATAGCTTTCCCCGCCAAGAAGTTCTTGCTTATCAACCAGCAGCACGGTCATGGATGCTTCCAAAGGGTCGATGGCAGCCGAAAACCCCGCGATGCCGCTACCAACAATCAGCACATCGAAGTGGGAAGAAAAGTTGACGGCGGGCGTTCCAAAAAGCGCATCACCCGCATCGGTTTCTCCGGCGGTTTTGGCCACCGTGGTGGTAACAGCCTGCTT
>JAVWGW010000042.1:0-11439 GCA_036640375.1 Raoultibacter sp.
AACGCACATATATTTAACCTGCCCAAAGGTTACCACGACACGGCTTTGCTGCCTAGCCAATGCACCGTTTTTGCGCAAGGATCCTAAATTCGTAGTTTAAGGGTAGAGCTTGCCCGACCCCCACAAAGAACCGCATAACCGCAGGTCGAAAGCGGGCAGCAGCAGGCAAAGCTTACCCTTCCCTGTTAGAAAAGGGCTTCTTGGGTGAAGGCGGTGCAGAAGGTGGTGCGGTGTAAGGGGGTAAGGCCGTAGCGTTTTATGGCTTCAATGTGGTCGGCGCTGGCATAGCCTTTGTTTTGTTCAAAGCAGTAAGCGGGGTAGGTTTTTGCCCACTGACACATAAGATTGTCGCGTTCCACCTTCGCAATAATGGATGCTGCGGCGATGGAAGCGCACAGGCTATCGCCTTTGATCACGTTTAGCTCGCGCGCATCAAGGTGCAGCGGGTTGCCATCAAGCAGCACCACCGCAGGCATCACGCCCTGCGCTTCTATGGCGGCCACGGCACGCCGAAATGCGACGCGCAGGCAGGCGCTCATGCCGGCGGCATCTATCTGATCGGCGTCTATGTGTTCGATAGCCCAGGCAAGAGCCACCTGCTTTATTTCCGCAGCCATTTTTTCGCGCTTTTCGGGGGCCACCTGTTTGGAATCGTTAAGCCCGGCAATTATCCCGTTTTCGGGCAACACCACAGCGCCCACCGTTAAAGGACCGGCCACAGGCCCCCTGCCCACTTCATCAAGGCCCACAACAAGCCGGCCGCCCGCCTGTTGTGCCTGGTAGCTATACAGGCTTAGCAGGCGATCGCGTTCGGCGGCTTCGGCTTGCAGGCGCCGCTGCGCCACTTCCACCGCAGCGCGCACGCCCTTACGGGTATCGGCCAGCAAGGATCGTTGCAGCACGGCGAATTCTGCGGCATCGGCCACCTGCAGCCGCGCCTTGATGTCGGCAACCGTTTTGGGTGTGTTGGGGGTATCCATAGGCTAGTGTGCAAGAAAAAGGCTTCCCGGGGGAAGCCTTTCGCCTACGCAGAAAAGAGTGCAGCCTAGTAGGCTTTTTCTTTAATTTTTGCGCTTTTGCCAATCTTCTTGCGCAAGTAGTAAAGCTTAGCGCGTGCAACATCGCCCTGGCGCACCACTTCAATTTTGTCGATTTTCGGGGAGTGCACCGGGAAGGTACGCTCGACGCCGATGGAGAAGCTGATTTTGCGCACGGTAAACGTTTCGCGGTTTGAGGCACCGTGACGGCGGATGACGTCACCCTGGAAAACCTGGATACGTTCGCGATTACCTTCGGTGATGCGATAGTGAACCTTCACGTTGTCGCCCACATTAAAAGGCGCGACGTCTTGGTTGATTTGCTGTTGTTCAATAGCGCGAATGATGTCCATTTTCCCTTGTCCTTCTATATGTTCACTTACCTAATTGCAGATATGTCCGTTAAAGACGCGATTGCTGATTATACGTTGCCTTAGCACTTGACGCAAGTACCATTTCACAAATCCCACCTAGGATGCAAAAGATGCGCGCCGCTCACACACAATGCTCACGACTAAAGCAGCATCAGCAGCGAATAGGCCGCCACCCCCGCCAAGGCGCACCACAAAAGCGACTTCGTTTTTACGGCCACCACGGCCACCACCAAGGCAGCCACCAAGGGTGCCGCCGCTGGCCACAAGCCTTCGGCAAACATCGTAGGGGAAAGCAGGTCGTTGGCCACCAGCGCCGCAAATGCCGCCGGAGGAATAAAGCCCAAGGCCTGGCTTACCGCTTCGGGCAGCTGCTTGCCCTTCAGCAAAAACAGCGGCACCACACGGCACACCAACATGGTGGCCACGCAGGAAACAAAGATGATAAGAAAGTCTGACCAGCTCATTTTTGCCTCGCCCAGGTAAACAGCATGGCGGCCATAACGCCCGCCAAGGCTCCGATCAAAATGGCGGGGCCGGCCAGCCCGATAGATTTGCAGGTGAACACGCCCAAAGCCGCCACAGCCACCGCAATTACATTGGCGGGTGACACCTTCTGCGAACACAGCAGGCAGATAAAAATAGCGGTCATAGCAAATGAAGCGATGGCTAAAGGCACGCTGATGGCATTGCCGATAAGCACGCCCACCACGTTAGACAGTGCCCACGATGCCTGCGAAAACAGGTTGACCATGCACGCGCGCCCCACCGACCAATCCCCCGCCTGAAACTTCGCCATGTTCACGCCGTAACTTTCATCGGTTACCGTGGCAGAAAACAAAAACGACAGGCGCTTGCGCACACCCTGGCAAAACTGCGCCAGCGAAGCGCTGTAGAGCATTTGGCGCGTGTTGATAAGCGACACGCTGGCAATGATGGAAACAAGCGGAGAGCCCGCAAGAAACATATTGGGAATCATAAACTGCCCCGCGCCCGAATAAAACAGCAGCGAAAGCAAGAAAACCTGTAGCGCATCAAGCCCAATGGAAGCGGAAAGAATGCCGCAGGGAAGGCCAATGGCAACGTAACCCAGCATGATGGGCAAGGCTACGGAAAGCGACTCTTTTATGTGATCAGTGTTAGGCACAACCGCGCTATTATAGCGACAACACCGCCGCGTTGTAAGCCCCTGGGGCAAATTTATTGCTTCCAGGGGCTTTTGTGCGCTTTTGTGCGCTTAGCTAACCTTCGATGCCATCGTTGTTGCGGATAAGTTTGCGCTTGATTTTGCCGCCGATTGTTTTGGGCAGCTCATCCACAAATTCGATGATGCGCGGGTATTTATAGGGTGCCGTAGTGTGCTTCACGTGGTTTTGCAATTCCTTCACCAGTGCATCCGAAGGCTTCCAGCCGCGCGCCAGCACAACCGTCGCCTTAACCACTTTGCCGCGCACGGGGTCGGGGGCGGCGGTAACGGCGCATTCCACCACAGCATCGTGGGCCACCAGGGCGCTTTCCACTTCAAAGGGGCCTATGCGGTAACCGCTGCACTTGATAACATCGTCGTTTCTGCCCACAAAAAAGCAGTAACCGTCGCTGTCGCGCCACGCCATATCGTGCAAGTTGTAATACGCGCCGCCCACCGCTTCTTGAGTGCGGGCATCGTCGCGGTAATAGCCCACGAACAAGCCGGGCGGATAGGCCTGCTGCAAACCCGTTACGCAGATGGCACCTTCTTCGCCGTCGGGCACTTCGCAGCCCTCATCGTCGAGCAGCTGCACATTAAGCAGCGGCGAAGGCTTGCCCATCGAACCGGGGCGCGCAGCAATCCAGGGGAAGGTTGCCAGTAAAACAGGGCCTTCCGTCTGGCCAAAGCCTTCACGAATATTTTTGCCCGTCAAGCGCTTCCAGGCCAGGGTCACTTCGGCATTGAGCGGTTCGCCCGCTGTGGTGAAGTTGTGCACGCTTGATAAATCGTAGGCCGCCACATCTTCTTGCAGCATGAAGCGATACATGGTGGGCGGCGCGCAAAACGTGGTGATGCGATAATCCTGAATTTTTTGCAGCAGCTTCGTGGGCACAAATTTGTCCATGTCGTAGGCAAACACCGTGGCACCGGCAATCCATTGCCCGTAAATTTTGCCCCAACCAAACTTTGCCCAGCCGCTGTCGGTCACGCTTAAATGCAGCGTGTTTTCTTCGACCTGCTGCCAATATTTTGCCGTGATGATGTGGCCTAAGGGGTGGGCAAAATTGTGACACACCGCTTTGGCCATGCCCGTTGTGCCGCTGGTGAAATAGATGAGCATGGTATCTTTGCTGGTGGTTGCCGCCGCGCCCACCGGGCGTTCAAAGTGGTCGGGCTGGCGCGCGATAAGCTCATCGAAGCCCAGCCATCCTTCGCGCTTGCCCGCCACAATAACGCGCTGCGTGATGCTGGGGCTGGCGGGGGCGGCGGCTTCGGCTTGTTCACACACGTAATCATCATCCACGCACACCAGCATTTTAACCTGGGCGCTGGTGGCACGATATTCAATATCCTTCTTCGTCAGCTGCAAGGATGCGGGAATGATTGTGGCACCAATCTTGCACAGCGCCACGGCGCACACCCAGTATTCCCAGCGGCGGCGCAAGATCATCATGACCACATCGCCCTTGCCAATACCTAGCCCCACAAAGGCATGGGCTGCTTTGTTTGAAAGCCGCGCGATTTCATCGAAGGTGAAGGCGTGTTCATCGCCTGCGTCGTTGCACCACAGAAGCGCCTGCTTTTCCGGTTCGATGCGCGCCCAAACGTCCACGACGTCAAAGCCAAAATTGAAGGCTTCGGGCACGTTTATGGTGAAGTTGTCCCGGAAATCTTCGTAGGTTTCAAAATCGATACGCGGGCAATACTGCTTGAGCACATGATTCACGATGCTATCCTACTCTGCGATGATGGTAACGAACTTCGCGGGGGTATCCCCTTTGCATTTTTGCCCATGAGGATGGGTGGGGTTGAAATAGATGCTGTCGCCGGCGTGCAGCTCGAATTCTTTATCATCCCAGCTGACAACCACGCAGCCTTCCAAAACCAGATTAAATTCCTGCCCGGTATGCGTGACGGGCTTGGCCGGTTCATCGCTGGGATCAAGCACCACCAAAAGCGGCTGCATGATTTTTCCGCTGTAGCGCCAGGCCAAATCTTCATAGTAATAGCCCGGGTAGCGATCCACTTCGCGGCCCTGCCCCGCCTTTACTACATGATAGCTATTCAACTTCGCTGCCGTGCCCGTGAGGATTTCGGTGAATTCCACCCCGAAGCGACGGGCAAGGTGATAGATGGCCGAAATGGGCACATCGGCACCCGTCTGCTCCCACGATGTGTAGGTTTCCAGCGATACTTCCAGGTCACGCGCCATTTCTTCGCGCGAAACGTCGCAGGCTTCCCGCAGGCCTTCTATGCGCAGGCCGATGTCTTTGAACTCTTCGTTTTCCACGCGCGGCGTATCCTTCCTATGCTTTCATGCCCAGGGCAAGCGCTTGCTTGTTGCTTTTAACCATGGCCTGTTTTTTGGCGGGCACGCACTTTTCGATGGCGCGATCCAGGGTTTCTGGCTTGCAAAAACCAATTTCTGCAAACAGCTTGCCCACACAAACAATGTTGGCCAGCCCCTTTAAGCCGTTTTCTTCCGCCAGTTGCGTTGCGGGAATGGCGCACACGCGCACCCCTTGAATTTCAGGGATGCGTTGCACCATCGTGGAATCAACAATCGCTATGCCACCAGGTGCAATAAGGTTTTCAAACTTGTCAAAGGATGGCTGATTCATGGCTATGAGCACATCGGGTTCAAGCACCAGCGGCGAACCGATGGGGTCATCGGATAAACACACGCTACAGTTGGCTGTGCCGCCGCGCATTTCAGGGCCATAGGAAGGCAGCCAAGAAAGCTGGCGGCTTTCGATCAACCCGGCGGTAGCGATAACTTTGCCGGCAAACAAGACGCCCTGCCCGCCGAAGCCGGCCAAAACGATATTATGCGTTTTTCCCATCAGTTTTCCTCCCCCACAGCAATTGGACAAGCGGCCGCACGCGCCGCTGCAGCTTCAGCGATGCTCGGAAAGCCCTCGGCCACCACATCGCGATACACGCCTAGCGGATAGTAGGGCAGCATGTTGGTGCGCATCCAGGTAAACGAATCCTGCGGCGTCAGACCCCAGTTGGTGGGGCAGGTGGCCACCACTTCAATGATGGAATAGCCGCGGCCTTCTATCTGGTAATCGAAGGCTTTACGGATGGCCTTTTTGGCGGCGCGCACATTTTTGGGCGTATCGACGGTGACGCGCTGCGCTAACGCCACGCCGTCAAGCGTGGAAAGCAATTCGCACACGCGCACAGGGTAGCCCGCCGTAGCCACATCGCGGCCATAGGGCGATGTTTGCGTGACCTGGTGCGGAAGGCTGGTCGGCGCCATTTGGCCGCCGGTCATGCCGTAGATGGCGTTGTTGATGAAGATGACGGTGATTTTTTCGCCGCGCATTGCCGCGTGGATCGTTTCGGCCATGCCGATGCTGGCAAGATCGCCATCGCCCTGGTAGGCAAACACGACGTTTGCGGGGTTGACGCGCTTGACCGCGGTGGCCACCGCCGGGGCACGACCGTGCGAAGCCTCTATCATATCGCAGGCAAAAAAGCCCGTACAGGTAACCGAGCACCCCACGGGTGCGATGCCGATGGTGTCGCCTTCTATTCCCAGTTCATCAATGGTTTCTGCCACAAGGCGGTGCACGATGCCATGGGGGCAGCCCGGGCAATAGGAAAAGGGCACGGGGTTGATGGCATGGGGGCGTTCAAAAACAATTTTCTCTTCTGCAGCCATGATTTAGGCACCTACCTTTGCGTTGAGCGCTTCGATCTGTTCAAGCACTTCAGCCGGCGTGGGAATAACCCCGCCCGCACGACCGAAGAATTCCACGGGCGCACGCCCGTTAACGGCCAGGCGCACATCATCGACCATCTGCCCCATGTTCATTTCCACAGAAAGGTAGGCCTTGGCCGTAGGGATGGTGGCTTCGATGGCGTCGGTGATAAACGGCCACAGCGTGATGGGGCGAATAAGGCCTGCTTTGATCCCCTTTTCGCGCGCCAGGTTGATGGCGCTGCGCACGATACGAGCCGTGGCACCGAAGGCAACAAGCACGATTTCGGCATCTTCGGTGTACACCGTTTCGGCACGCTGTTCTTTGGCTTTGATGATTTCATAGCGCGCAAAACGCTCGCGATTCAGGCGTTCTAGCTCTTCGGCCGTAAGGTAGAGCGAATCGACGATGTTGTGGGCGCGCGCATTTTTGTGACCCGTGGTAGCCCAGGGCTTGGCGGGAAGTTCACCTTTGGGTTCGGGCAAAACGACGGGCTCCATCATTTGACCCAACATGCCGTCGGCCAAAATCATGACCGGCGTGCGGTATTCATCGGCCACGTCAAACGCCAAAAAGGCATAATCGGCCATTTCCTGCACGGTCGAAGGCGCATACACCACCACCTGCGAATCGCCGTGACCCAGCGCGCGCGTTGCCTGCCAGTAATCGGCCTGGGAAGGCTGAATGCCACCCAAACCCGGGCCGCCACGCTGCACGTTGATGATAACGCCCGGCAAATCGGCGCCCACCATATAAGAGATGCCTTCAGCTTTAAGTGAAATGCCCGGCGAAGAAGAAGAGGTCATGACGCGCGCACCCGCAGCCGACGCACCATACACCATATTGATGGCGGCTATTTCGCTTTCAGCCTGCAAAAAGCAGCCATCCACCTTCGGCATACACTTGGACATATAGGCCGCAAGTTCTGTTTGCGGCGTGATGGGATACCCGAAAAAGAAACGGCAACCGGCGCGCAGTGCGGCTTCGGCCAAAGCTTCGTTTCCCTTCATCAATACTTTTTCTGTCATAGCTACCTCTTAACCGTAATGGCAATATCGGGACACATGAGCGCGCACGACATACAGCCCGTGCATTTTTCTTCATCGACCAGATAGGCGGGGTGATAGCCCTTGCTGGTAATGGCGTTGTGGTCAAGCGCGATAATGCCTGTTGGGCACACATCCACGCACAGGCCGCAACCCTTGCAATAGTGGTCGTCGACAATAATTGTTGGCATGCTAACACACTCCTCTATAACAATGCACGCACCTTTTCGGCGCAGCAGTTGATCGATGGTGGGAAACGTGCCCCGGCGATTACCAAGGGGCGCGAACGAGCACTTTTACAGGATAGACGTTTTGGGAATCATCGCCACAGGAAAACGGTGAATTTTTCCGCTCAACGAGCGAATTTGGCACGGTAGTGCACACAAGGGGCAAAGCCAGCAAAGCAGCGGTGGTGGTGGCGAAAGCCTGCGCATCCAAAATGGTGCGCTGCGTGGTTTCGCTTTGCAGGTGCGAGTTGTTGATAATGCCCGTGGCGCGCAGCTGTGATTGCGCCTGGATTTCGGCCAGCACAGCGGCGGCATCTGCGGGCTGCTGCGTCAGATTGCGGTAGGCATTGATCACGTAGAACAGCGCGTAGGGACACGCCGCAATTTGGGAAGCGAAACGACCCAAGGCCGTAGCGCCCACATCGTCGCCGCCCGCATCGATGATGAGGCAATCGGCCGGGGCGGTTGGGGCGGCCGGGGCGGTTGGGGCAGCTGGGGCGGTTGGGGCAGTTGGGGCGCAGGCGCGCACCGCGTTGTCGATGGCGGCCGACACCTTCCCCGAAACGCTGGGGGAATCAAGGGTTGACCCCGCGAACACGGGGCTTATGAGACTAACGCCCGCCTGATCAAGCACGGCGGCATATTCACTCGACCTAAAATAGGGATTGACCACATCTAGGTCGATCAAAGTCACCCGCTGCCCACGCGCGGCGGCGTCCAGGGCAAGGTTGAGCGACAGGTTTGTTTTTCCCACACCGTAATGCCCGACAATAACCGTGATGGGGTTTAAGGGGAATAAGCCCTGCGCACCACCGGCTTTCCCGGCTTCCTTAGCTTCGCTGTCCATCGTCGTTCTCCTTCGCTGCCTTAAGCTTTGTTTTAATTGAACCACATCAACACCGAAAACGGGCGGGCGCTGCCAGCTTCACGATTAGTTCTACCGAAAATCTTGATTCCCCCCACAGCTTCGCCTTAACGCGGGCAAGAATGTTTTACAATAGCCTTCACCCTTTATTTATAGAAGTGCGCGGGGGTTCCCTTTTGGGGAAACGCGCCCCTAAAACGATACGGAGGCCACAGGCGTATGGATCAGAATTTACAGGAAATTGCAGGCCGCATCCGCGCGCTGCGCGAAGATATGGATCTGACCATGCAGGAAATGGCCGATACCACCGGGCGCAGTTTGGCCGAATATACCGCCATGGAATCGGGCGGCCAAGATATGTCGTTCACGTTTTTATACAAGTGCGCCCAGCGCTTCGGCATCGACGTTATAGAGCTTCTGACCGGGGAAAACCCGCACCTAAGCGGCTATTCACTCACCCGCGCCGATCAGGGGCTTTCCATCAAACGCCGCGCCGGCTTTGAATATCTGCACAAGGCACCCCACTTCAAAAACAAGCTGTGTGAGCCCTTTTTGGTAACTGCTCCCTATTTGGAGGAAGAACAAAACGTGCCCATCCACCTTTCTTACCACGCCGGCCAAGAACTCGATTACATTTTGTCGGGACGTATGCGCTTTGCCTACGAAGACCATGTTGAAGAAGTGGGCGCGGGCGACACGCTGCTCTACGATTCGGGGCGCGGCCACGGCATGATTGCTACCGGCGGGCAGCCCTGCACCTTTTTGGCCATGGTTATGAAGCCGCACGATGAGGGGATTATGTAGGCGCTTTGATCCCTTGCGGGTCGGCGCCCTAGCTTTCGCCCACCTTATCCCTCACACGGCTGCCGCCGCGCTTTTTAAGAAAGAAAATTATGAGAAACATCAACTTAAACTATGTGAACGAAAGCTACAACGACCAGGGCACTTTGACCGATTTTTCCGTTGTGTGCCCCCCCGATTTCAATTTTGGCTACGATGTTGTGGACGATATTGCCGCGGCCGACCCTGACCGGCGCGCCATGCTGTGGTGCAACCCCGAAGGCGAAACCCACAGCTTCACCTTTGCCGATATGAAATACTGGTCCGATAAAACCGCCAACTTTTTGGCAGCGCAAGGCATTGGGCGCGGGGATTGCGTGATGGTTATACTGCGACGCCATTACCAATTTTGGTTTGTAGCCACCGCGCTGCATAAGCTGGGTGCCGTCATGGTGCCTGCCACGTTTATGCTCAAGGAACACGATTTGGAATATCGCCTGAACAGCGCCAGTATCAAGGCTATAATCTGCACTTCAATCGGCACTATCGCCCAAGTGTGTGACAAGGTGTGCGCACAGGCCCCCAGCCTGAAAGTGAAGATTTTAGTCAACGGTGCCGGGGGCGGTGTGACCCCTCAAAACGATGCGGGGGAATTTGTGCCGCCCGATAACGCAGCTTGGGGCGCGGCCCTCAGTGGTGCGGCCGGCATTTGCGCCAGCGCCGCCACGCGGGAAGGCTGGCTGGATTTCAACAGCTGCGTGCGTGACGCCGATGCCTCTTTTACGCGGCGCCAAACGCTTGCGGCCGACCCGCTGCTCATGTATTTTTCCAGCGGCACCAGCGGCAATCCCAAAATGGTACTGCACGATTCCAGCTATGCGCTTGCCCACATCATGACGGCCAAGCACTGGCACAAGGTGGAGTGCGACGGCATTCATTTCACCATAGCCGACACGGGCTGGGGCAAGGCTGTTTGGGGCAAATATTACGGGCAATGGCTGATGGAAGCCTGCGTATTCACCTACGATTTTGACCGCTTCCACGCGGGTGAAATTTTAGCGCTTATCGAAAAATACCAGATCACAACGCTGTGCTGCCCCCCGACAATGTATCGCATGATCGCACAAGAAGATGTGGACGCCTTCGACCTTTCTTCGCTGGTGCACACAAGCACGGCCGGCGAAGCGCTTAACCCCGACCTGTTCACCTTCTGGAAAAAACATACGGGACTTACCATCTATGAAGGCTTCGGCCAAACCGAAACGCCGCTGACCATTGCCAACCTTGCCGGATCTAAACCGCGCTCGGGTTCGATGGGCAAGGCCGTGCCCCTGTATACCCTCGAACTTCTGCGCGAAGACGGCACGCTGTGTGCGCCAGGTGAAACCGGCGAAGTGTGCATTTGCATGGACCCGCGGCCGGCCGGCATCATGATGCAATACTATCGCGACCCGGAAAAAACCGCCGAAGCCATCCACGACGGCTGGTATCACACGGGCGATACCGCCTGGCGCGATGAGGATGATTACTTCTGGTATGTGGGGCGCAACGACGACGTTATCAAATCGTCGGGCTATCGCATCGGGCCTTTTGAAATTGAAAGCGTGCTGCTTGAACACGAATCGGTACGCGAGTGCGCCGTCACTGGCGTGCCCGACCCCGTGCGCGGCACCGCCGTAAAAGCCACCATTGTTTTAGCGGAAGGTTTCGTTGGCACGCCCGATTTAACCCACGAACTGCAAACCTGGGTCAAGCGCCGCACCGCCCCCTACAAATACCCCCGCAGCATCGACTACGTGGAAGAACTGCCCAAAACCACCAACGGTAAAATCCGCCGCGTAGCCATCCGCGAAAAAGACAAAGATTCAACCCCCGCCCTTATTTAGCGGACGCAGACCCCATTTCCGTTGCCCAAAAGGCGAGGAATTCTTGGGGGGAAAGCGCTGTTATGGGCGACGTTTTGAAATCTTTGAGGTTGCGGGTGATGATTGCGCGGGCGCCTTCTTTTGAAGCAACTGCGGCGACAAGGGCATCTTCCACATCGGAAAAATCAAGGGCGAGTCCTTGCAACACCGAGGGTTCATCAAGCGCTGCAAGCGACACAAAATCCAGCAGTGTAGCAAGCGCCTGTCGCCCCACCTTTGCACCCTTATTTTTTTCGATAACGTAAAAAATCGTACTGATAGCATCGGTGGAAAGCAAGAGCTCAAAGCG
>JAVWGW010000043.1:0-11302 GCA_036640375.1 Raoultibacter sp.
AAAAACCCCGCGAACGGTTTTGGGACACGCTGCTGGCACACCTGCACGAGCGCAGGCAAGCTGTCAGCAGCCTGCAGGTTGTCAAAGCCAGATACCTGCGGTAGAGGAAACCCCCACCCTTGGCCAGAGCGGGGCGTAGGCTTAGTGTTTCAGGCCGGAAAGTAGGCCTTTGTTGGCGGCGGGTTTGGGTAGGGCTATGAGGCGGGGCTCGAAATCTAGCAGCTCAGCTGTTTTGATGGAAGGCGAAACGACCAGGCATTTTTTCAGGCAGATGTCGGCGCAAGCGTTGCATTGCACGCAATCGGCCAAGGAAAACTCCAGATAGGTGCCCTCGCCGCTTTCAGGGACAATTTCGCTCTTCCTCAAGGCGCCTGTCGGGCAAAACACCGTGCACATATCGCAGCTGGTGCACAGCTCGGTATCGATTTCGACGCTGCCCCACAAACGAGTGAATACCTCATCTACCTGCGGGGTGCCAATGCGGTCGAGCGCATCGAGTATGTTCATGCGGCGCGTGGCGCTAAATTGCGGCAAGCTACCGCTGTCCAACACGCGCAAGCGCTCCTGAAGCGTCGGCTCCGCCTCGTCGGCCTTTAGCGCCTTGACCACGGTTTTCTTCGCGGTATCCTTCGCAGCACTTCTGGTGTGCGAGAAAAATCCCCGGCGCGATACCCCAAACGATTCGGCCTCATCTTCGCGCACCAGCACGCCTTCCGGAAAAACGGATGCACGCTGCACCAAAAGCGGCGATCCCCAGGCCTCAAGCAAGGTGTTGGCGCAGGCCACCGTGTCGTCGATACCCCTGTTGGTCGCCCGATATTTGCACGTGGCACACCCGCCATCCACCAGCACAATCGAGGCCACGTCATGTGCCGCCAGTTCAACCAGTACGCTTTCTTCCACGCGCGCCAGGCAGGGCACTTCCGCAAATTTTTCGGGGTCGGCAAGGCGCTTTGACGCGATGCGCGCGCAGGCGAATACGGCGTGCCCGCCTGCCGCCACACACGCATCCGCAACCTGCGCGGCCACTTCTTCATCAAGCGGCTTTGTCGACGCCAGCGCCTGCGTGGGGCACACCACCGTGCATGCGCCGCACGACACGCAAAAGGCCATGTCAAAAGTCAGCTTGTTGTCGTGTACGCTCAGCGCTCCTTGTGCCGGACACGCCTGCACACACTTGCGGCACGCCGCGTTGCGATTGCGCACCACGACACAGCGGTCGGGGAAAGGAAGAACGGCCTTCGTCCCCAAGGTTTCGGCCATTTCCATGATGTCGGAAAGATTCGGCATCTAACTATCACTCCTCAAAAAACGCCTTCTCCATCAAGTGGAGTTCTTCAGGCGTGTTGGCATTGATGAAACAGCCGCCCATCGGTTCGGCCTTGAGCACTTCAGATTGCGGAAGCTCGCACACGTTTACGCTGTCGAAAAACGATTGCGCACGCCTGCTGCCCTGGGAAAGGGCCTCTTTGATGGCTTCCATACATACATCGCGGCGATAAAGCGCATGAAAGGGCTCGTAGCCGTGGTTGTTCACCGGCACCACCACATCGGCGCCGCTTTGATCCATGGCAATAACCTCGCGCGCAATAAGCGAAGGCGACGCGCACAGCATGTCACACGCAACGATGGCGACATAGGGGTTTTTGGCCGCCTGCAGCGCCGAATAGATGCCCGGCAGCGCGCCCCGGAAATCGTATACGTCGGGGATAAGCCGAATGCCCAGTTCAGGATAATCGGTATGCAGAAAGCCGAGGTTTTCAGCTTCGTTCGTAGTGACGATAAAATCATCGGCTACGGGCGACACGCGTTCGACCATGCGGCAAATCAACGGCCGGCCGGCAAAGGGAACCGTCGCCTTGCTTTGCCCCATGCGCCGGCTTTCGCCACCCGCCTGAACAGCCACGGTGATGCGATGGCGCACATAATGCTTGCGCAAAAAGGCACACACGCCCGCCACATCGTTGATGTCGAAGCAGGGAATGTGATAGAGGGCAGCGGCTTTGTGCGCTTCGGGAATATCGCTGACAATGGCCACCGTGCAATCCGTGGGCATCTTGTTGGTTAAATCGTCGCGATCGGGAAACTGGGTTGCCAAAACGTCTTCATGCTGAACAGCCGGTATTTCGTGCGGCTTGAGGCGCGCGGCCTGCACAATATCGACGCCCAGAGGCGCACCTTCCTTGGCCGCCCGGGCAAACACCTGCGCCACGCGAAGGTCGGCAGGATTGCCCGCACGCATAACTTCGATGGTAGGCAGGCCGCTTTTGCGATAGCCCTCAACCACAACAATGTCGTGACCAGGCATGGTATCAAGAATATCCGAGCATTCCTTTTCGCCTTCAATGCTGCGAATGCGCGCAATTTGCCCCGGGGAAGCAATGACTGTTTCCCGCGCACCCGCAGCGCGATGCCGATAGGAATCCTTGCCAGGGATGTCGATATCAAAGCCCTGGTGGCTGTGATGCTTCACGCTGCCAACGTTGAGCCCGCCTGCGACCAAGCACGCGATGACGCCTTCTATCAGCGTCGTTTTCCCAGAATTGTGCCGACCGACAAACGATACCGCCGGAGAAGGCAATTTGATACTCGTCTGAAACGCCACGTTGCATCCACCCTATCTGATTAAAATCGGCCCAAAAGGTTTCCCCGCATTATACCCCAGCGCAAGCACAGAGGAACCAAGAGGAAAACAGGGTGCAAGACCTTCAAAATACGACGATGCATCGGATGCCTTCGCACAGCACTTGTCTATAATGAGGAAAATTAAGTAAAGGGAAAGGGAAGTTTATGGCTCGCATTGTTTTACCTCTCTATACGCCGCTCTATGTGCCCAACGGCACCGAAACCGCCTGCATCACCACCAGCAAGGGCACCATCACCGTAAAGCTTGCGGGGAACACCTGCCCCGCTACCGTGGGAAACTTTATTGAGCTTGCGCGCAGGGGCTTTTATGACAAGCTGAAGTTTCATGCACTCAAACCCGATTCCATCGTTTTGGGTGGCTGCCCTATAACCCGCACGCTCGGGCCTGCCCAAGTATATGCCGCCCTTGAAGGATCCATCCGCGGCGTGCACCCCGGCGTGGGCGATGCGCGCTATACCATCATCGACGAATGGAAAAACAATCCCGAAAACCACCACCTTGACGGATCGCTGTGCCTGGCACACAAATCCGATCCAAATTCGGGCAGTTCGCAGTTCTACTTTTCTCTTTCTGAACAGCCTGAATTCGATGATCGCTTCACCGTGTTCGGGCAGATTACGGAAGGGCTTGCCGTGGCACATGCCCTCGACATTGGCGACGTTATCGAAGGTATCTCAATAATCGGAGCTGACGAAGAAGCGCTTGCTGGTGCCGTGGCACAAGAAACACCGAAGCCAGAAAGCGCTGCTGATCGGCTCAAAGACCTTGAAGCCGATACAGAAATTGTGGCAAACATGGTTGCTGTTGAAAGCAAGGTGCTCTAACGACTACGCTTCGTAGTGTTCCACCAGATCAATAAGTTCTTGTTGCTTGTGCACATCAAGCTTTTGATAGATGTTTTCCATGTGCGTACGCGCCGTTCCTTGGGCGATCTGAAGGTCGCGAGCAATAATCGCCAGCGTGCGCCCGCGAGCCAGCAGCACAATCACTTCACTTTCGCGCGGCGTGAGCCCGTAGCATTCGGCCACCGTCGCGCAGCGCTGCTCGAGCGAGATTTCAGTACTTGGCGCAGCCATCACAGCGGATGCTTTACCCTGCACCGAGCGATCCTCTTTCTTGTCAGAGCGCACCACGTTGGTCAATTGCCCCAGCGTACCTTCCGGAATTACCAAAAAAGCCACGACTACCAGCGAAAGAATCGCCAGCAGTGCCACGACAGTAATCTGAATATCTCCCGCTATCAGCAGCGTGCGCAGCATTTCCCCCGCCAAATATCCCAACGACATACCGATGAAGGTGAATGCCACACCTAAGCCAAAAATATGCAATGCCGTTTCGGTTTTGCGGCGCGATATTTCTGTAAAAAGTATCCACGATAAAATGTCAAAAAACTCGTAGCCAATATTGATAAGCAAGATAGAAATGGCCGCATGCGTGTCGAAGAACAACGCGATGATTACAAATCCCGCCACCATGATAGGAAGCGAAAGACGGTAAGCAAAGGTCGGATTGAAGCGACGCTTCAAAACAAAAGCGAACACCAAAAAAACGATTCCTACCACAATCAGCGCAAACAGCGTCGACCCGCCAAAGAAGTCAAAGGGATCGTTGCCGGATTGGGGCATCGCGTCGAAGATACGGCACAGAAAGGAAAACAGCATAATAGACACCATGAGTTTATATACTTCGCCGCCCGCATGCCCCCGATACTTTGCGGAATCTTTGACAGAAGAATCCTCAACGGTCACTACCGCAGTGTCTACCAAGTTTTCTGCGGCGCCTGTTTGGGCTTCGTTTGGCAGCGGCACGGCCGCCGTCGCAGTCTGTGCCGTCGTGGACGTGACCCCTTGAAACGCAAGTAACTGCCGATAGCCTAGCCCCGTGCGATCAGCTTCAAGCACCAACAATCCAAACGAAACCAGGGGCACAATGGCCAGCCCCACAAAGTTAACTTGAGCGGAAAACGCCACCAGCACACCGGTGATAATAGCAGCCGCCGGAGAAACCAGCGTGGCAAAACGTAGTTCGTAATATGCAAAGCGCTCGCCCCACAGCACCTGCAAAAGCCCCGCCCCCACTCCGCCCACCGTAAATCCTGCCATAAGCAGCACTTCTGAGGAAAGCGCAAAGGCTCCGGGAATTGTAATGGCAGCTAGCACCAGCGCCACCGCGGTCACACGAAACAGCACACAACGCAAGTGCTTAACCCCTTCGGGCAGGCGGTGCACCAAAAATGAAACACACAGCGCGCATACGGCACCAGCAATCAAATAAATCCAGCTTAAGGAAAAACGGCTGCCACCGATAATGGGTGCGGCAAGACAAAACACAATCCAGGCGCGGCACAAGCCAAAGCCCAAAATGGACAACATGTAGTCAAATATTTTTTCGCTACCCGCAGGCAACTGGCTCGCGCTTTCCTCTTGCAAAACGGCATAGTCCACGCGTTCCTGCGCGCTTTTAGATGCACGCCTATCCTGAGCAAACATACGACGTCTCCCCTATGATCTTTTGATGTGAAGAAGCCCAAGCCAAGGCGCACCTTCCCCCAACATCGCTGCTTAGTATAGTGTAGCGCGCCCAAATGCTTATCGGATTGAGAATCCGATAGACGTGCTTTCAAGGAAAATCCTACCGAGCAACGGAGGAAAAACAACAAAATCAGATGTCCCATCAGAGGTGTACCTGCAAGCACTTGGATAGAGTTGCCCTTAGAAACGGATGCACCACCTAGGGGGCATTGCTTTTGCAGGGAGCGAAAGCAGCTTGCGGCACACCCGCAAGTACGTTGTAGGTACTAAAAGGAGGAAACATGAGCACAGATACATCAAGGGCAGGCTTATCGCGCCGCTCGTTTCTTAAGAGCGCTGGCGTTGCGGCCGCTGCAGTGGCTGGTTCTGCCGCGCTGGCTGGCTGCGCTGGCGGTTCTGCCGCGGGCGCCACGGGCGACTGGGCACCGAAAACTTGGGATTACGAATGCGACTTGCTGGTGATTGGCTACGGCGGCGCCGGCATGTGGGCATCGCTGATCGGTGCCGACGAATGCGGCCAAGAAGTTATCGTACTGGAAAAAGCTCCCGAGCGTGGCGGCGGAAACAGTTCAATCAACAACGGTGAATGGACCATCATTGAAAAGGATAAGGCCGATACGTTTAAGAAATACATCAAGGCCTTCACTCACGAAAAAACTCCTGAACCCATGATCGATGCCTGGGTTGCTGAAGCAGTACGCAACACCGAATATGCCGACAAATACGGCATGACCTATGAAGTGGTTGAAAAGGCTTTGGCGGGCTCCATTCCTGAATATTTCTTCCTGGATGACAACGCCTATGAAGGTTCCTGCAAGCTATCTTCTGTCGACGGTTTTGGCATGCTTTCTTTCCACGAACTCGACGCTCAACGCGAAAAACTTGGCGTGAAGGTCATGTTCGATTGCCATGATGAAACGCTGATTCAAAACCCCGATACAAAGGAAATTGTCGGTGCCTACACGCAGATCGGCTCTGACGGTGCCAAAAAATCCGTGAAGGCGCGCAAGGGCGTTATCATGGGCATAGGCGGCTTCGAATTCAATGAAGAACTGAAAAATGAATACCTGAAGTGCTACCCGTTCAAGTTTGAGGGTTGGCAGTACAACACGGGCGACGGTATCAAAATGGTGGAGGATGTAGGCGCGAAGCTGTGGCATATGGATATGGCTATTTCTATGTATTCCATGTGGACGCGCGACCCTGATTTCGACTTCTCCATTCTGTTCTTTATGCCTGGGTTCTCATACTTCAACGTCAACCGCTTGGGCAAGCGCTACGTGGATGAAAACAATATGGGTTCGCCGCACAACGGCTGGCATACGCTGCTTCACTTCGACGACGCCATAGATGACTACGATCGCATTCCTACGTGGACCGTTTTTGATCAGGCCTGCTTTGATGCCGGCAAGCTTTCTTCAAGCCAGGGCGACTTCTTCGAATGCGGCAACTTTGCAAGCGATCTGCCCGACAGCATCCGTTCATGGGATGGCTGGAGCAAGGATAACAAGGCAGAACTCGATCGCGGCTGGATTATCCAGGGAGCCACGGTTGAAGAATTGGGCAAGAAAATGAAGGATTTCGACCATTGGATGAATATCGAAACCCTCAAGGCAACCTTTGAAGAATATCAGGGCTTTGCCCAGGCCAAAAAGGATGCTCGCTTCGACCGCGCAGACAAGACCTTAACCCCGCTGGATGCCGGCCCCTATTACGCCGTTGCTGTTTATCCGGGTTCTTGCTCCACGCTGGGTGGCCCCATGAAGAACGAAAACGGCCAGGTGCTCGACCCTGCTCGCAAGCCGATTGGACGCCTGTATGCTGCCGGTTGCTTCGGCAACTTCCAAAGTCACAGCTATGGCATCACGGGTGGCAACAACTGCGAAAACATGGTGTGGGGACGCATTTCTGCACGTCATGCTGCGTCCCTTGAAAACTGGGATGGCTCCAAGAAGAAATAGTTTTTGATTGCCTCGGAAAGCGAGCCGCGCGTGTGTGCCGCTCGCTTTCCTTAAATTGTTTGCACCACCGAAGAATTACGAGCGTTACTCTAGGAATGTTGCATAAAAGTTTAAGGAGATTTAAGCATGACGAACGCACACACTTCCACCGACAAGCGTCTTGTCGTGCTGGCGTTAGTTGCCCTGGTGCTGGCTTTAGCTGCCGTGCTGTTTTTCGCTGCCGGCTGCGCGCCCAAAGAAGCAAGCGCTCCAGCAGACGGCGCTCAGAAAACAGAAAAGGCCGACCCCCTCGCCGGGCAACCGGCCAACTGGACCATGAAAAGCGATTGCGCCAGCTGCCACACCACCGAATCCGCCACCATGACCGACACAAGTTGCCCACAGGGTGCGCTGCACAAAGAACAAACGTGCATCAGTTGCCACACCGAAGAACCCATCTTGCAGACGGCTCATGCAGATGTGAAGTTTGGCGACAAGGCGGCCTCAAAGGCAACGGTTGCCAGCGTGGATCCACAAACCTGCATCAGTTGCCACGGCACCATGGAGGAAATGGCGGCCAAAACGCTTGACAGCAAAGCGCTTACCGACGATAAAGGTTTAACGGTGAATCCGCACGCCCGCCCTGCCGGCGAGCGCCATGCCGAAACACCGGCGGTATGCACCGATTGCCATTCGGCGCACTCAAAAACGCTTGAGAAGGATGCTATGAAATACTGCGCCCAGTGTCATCACCGCGGCGTGTTCGAATGCGGCACCTGTCATGAACTGCGTGAACGCACAGCCAAGTAGAAACTACCACAACCCGGCAGCCACACCCCATCTCTCGGGCTGCTGGGTTTACAACATTGACTATTCCGGGGGCACCCCTTCCCTTTGCCCCATTATTACCTGAGCCCGACACCCCTCCCCGTCGGGCTCTCTTCTTTCTGCCCAAGGGCGCATCCCGGGGTTTATTGCTGTAGGTTCATCCCTAAAAAGCGTTCGGCGTTGTGGCAGAGCATCTTTTCCAGGTCGGCTTCGGAAAATCCCAGGTTACAGAAGCGTTCTAGCTCGGTTTTGGGGTTCCACATGGGGAAATCGGCACCGAAGAGTATGCGGTCGGCACCATAGGTGTCCACAAGCCGTTTTGTGTGAGCATCCCCGATAAATCCCATGGTGGAAGACATATCCAGAAAGCAATTCTCGTTTTCCAGATAGGTGATAGCTTCATCTTGAATGGACCATCCCCCAAAGTGCGCGGCATCAACGACAAGGTGGGGAAAGGTATGCAGAATACTTTGCAGGCGGCGCGGATGTGAATAGTCGTAGCGATAATCGCCCGTATGCACAATCAGGGGTAAACGGCCTTCGATGATTTCATAGATGCGCATCAGGCGCGGATCATCCATGTTGACTTTTTGCGTATCGGGATGCAGCTTGATGCCACGCAAGCCCAGGCCAATGGCGCGTTCCACTTCCGATTCAGGATCGGGGTAATCTTGATGCAGGGCCGCAAAGCCGATAAATTCAGGATGCAGGCGGCATTCTTCGGCAATAAAATCGTTGATACTTTCCACCACGTTGGGCTTCATGGCCACCGAATGCACCACAAAATGAGTGATGGGCGAACCCTGCGTTGCGCCCAAGAGCGCTTCAGCAGATCCGCCACCAAACATTTCGATATCATAAAAATCGCCTACACTATCAACCGCCTTGGCAGCGATTTTTCCTGGATAGATGTGGGCGTGAATGTCGATAACGGGCATGGGTTGCTTCCTTCGCGTGAAATGGGCACCCAAGGTGCCGCAAAGCTTCGTTTATGTATCCCCCCATACTAATGCGCCCGCCGCCGCAGCGGTAGACGCATTAGTGCATTTCTGTCCGAAAACCGTTTTTGCCAAGCCTACTTTGAAGCGCTGCTTTCTTCTTGGGTGCCCTTGGAGGGAAGCGTGACTTTGATCGATTTGGTGGGGCAAGCTTCCACGCAGTCCAAGCACAGTGTGCAATCCTCGAAATCTTTCAGGCTGCCAGCAGCGGCCACATCGATGTCTTCGGCGCAGATGCTTGCGCAGGTTTTGCAGCCTTCTGAGGTGATGCAGGTGCCGCAATTCGCCTGCGGTGTCACACCAAAGCCGAGCTTGGTGCGCAAACGCGCCATCAAGGAAAAGAAGGCGCCCAAAGGGCAGATGGCGGCGCACCAGCGCTTGAACAAAAACAATTCTGCCAGCAGCATCAAAGGGAAAATGATGAGTTCCCAACCCGGCTGCAACAACACAAACACGCGATTGAGCGCCCACAGCGTGCCAAACACTAGGCCGATAGGGCAAAACAGGCAAAACACAGGAAAGCGCACGATGAAGGAAACAATCAACAAAACACCCAACACGATAAGCTGCGTTTTTAGGTTCGTTCCTTCGCTGGAACACGCTGCGCACGATTTTGAAGCACAGGAAGAAGGCGCCGACACAGCAGGCAAAACCCCTGATTGCCCCGTAAGGCCTCGCGGCGTGCGGCCGCCGAAGATGTTTTTCAGCAGCGAAGAAGGGCACAGCCACGCACAAAACACCCGGCCGAGGCAAAACACGATAAGCAGCACCAGCAAAACGCCGGGCAAAAGATGCCAGGGAATGGATTGGGACGCCAGCGCAAGCTGGGCAAACCCGACGGGACACAGCACGCACAGCGTACCCAGCGCCGTGTCAAATTGCGCAGCAGCCAAAGCCGCCACAAGCACAACAAGACCCACAACGATGCGCAGCGCTTTCATTTTATGCTTCATGGCTAGGCCTCCTTCCCCATCAAGCGACCAGCACGAATGTCGGCGCTCGCCACCGCGCCGGGCATTGCCGCCACAGCGCTTGCGCGCGAAACAACGATGATGCCCTTGCGTTCGGCGGTGGCGTTATAGGCGCGCAGTGATGCCGAAGGGCATACCTGTTCGCACAAGCCGCAGCCATCACAAAGATCTTCGTGCACCACAGGGCGATCGTGATCGTCAAGCGTGATGGCCCCTTCAACAGGGCAGGCATCCTTGCACACCGTGCATCCCGACCAATCCCAGGCCACGCACGCATCTTTAACAACTTTTGCCACGCCGATATTGTCCTGCGTGGGGGTGTCGTAGCGCAGTGCACCCGTGGGGCACACATCGGTGCATAGCATGCAAAAATCGCAGTAGCCGTGCTCAAAGGCAAGCGTGGGCGTACCGTAAGCAATCAGGCTTTCCACCAGGGGAACCGGCGTAATAATGTTGTAGGGGCACACCTGCAAACAGCGCTGGCAGCGGTTGCAGCGCGCCACTAAATCGGCATCGCTTTGGGCGCCAGGCGGGCGCACATAAGGGGCCGCCGCCTGACGCGACACCATGCCGAAGCCGCCCACGCCCACCAGAGCAGCACTTACGCAGCCTGCCGCCAGGAAATCCCTTCGTGTAATTTTGCCTTGGGGCATCTTAGTTTCCCTTACCTTTCAGTTCAAGCCAGATTCTTCAACTACGCGGCTATGCACAGGCTGCGCTGGTACAAGGTGCGGTCGGCGGGCACAAGGTGCGCTCGCGCGCCGACACAGGGGTAAAGGCGTTTATTGCCCTTCCCCGCCGCACACTTCCGCAAGCGCTTGTGCATCGCTGCGCAAAAATTCTTCCGTAAATACAGCAAGGTGGTAATAAAATCCCTGCTGGGCAGAGCCCTTCATGTCGGCACAAAACGGCGCAATCCAATTGAGCAGATGGGAGGCAAGAAACGCGCGCTGTTCTTCCAGCAGCGCCACAACGGGCGCTTCTGTGCCTTCTTGCAAAACTGCCACACAGCGCTCGCACAAACTGCGCATAAAGGCCAGCTCGATGGCCAAATGATCTTCGGGCTCGGGGAAATCGGGGTTCTTGCGCACCAGGGCTTCGCGATACACCTTGACGATTTCGCTATAAGCATCCTGCATCAGGGAGCCACCTTCGCTGGTGTATACCGATTCGTAGGGGAAAGCCTTTTGCGCGGTGCGCGGACCCATCCCAAAAAACACGCGGTCGAACACGACGGCCAGCTGTTCTAGCTGTGCTTCATCAAGGGCAAGCAGGGTTTCTTTCATCGCGGCAAGCTCGCTGGTCAGTACCGCATTATCCGACGCAAAGGAAAAATGCTCAACGACCTGCTTGGCATAGTCGGCATCAATTTCCACTTCGTAGCAGC
>JAVWGW010000044.1:0-11253 GCA_036640375.1 Raoultibacter sp.
AAAAGCGCGCTTGAGGCAGCCGAGGTGCGCGAAGCTTTCAGCGCCACGCAGTTGCCGGCGGCCACGGCGTCCACCAGGGGCACCAACGCCAGCTGAACCGGGTAATTCCACGGCGAAAGCACCGCCACGACACCGTTGGGGCTGGCATACACCTTTGAAGTGGAAGGGAAGTGCATAAGGGGCGTGTGCACGCGCTGTGGGCGCGCCCAAGCATCCATCTTTTTCAGGCACAGGTTTATTTCGTCGTAGACCAAGCCCAGTTCGGTGGCGTATCCTTCAAAATGCGCTTTGCCCAAATCAAGCTGGAGGGCATCCAAAATGCGCTCTTCGTTGGCCTTCAGGTGCGCTTTCAAGTTGCGCAGCGCCTCTTTGCGATGCTGTAAGGGCAAGGTGGCGCCTGTGGCGAAGTAGGCGCGCATGCGCGCTGCTGCCGCTTCAACATCATCGAGTGTGGTGTAGCTTGGCGTCGCCAGTCCGCTTTCAGATTTCGCATGTTGTGACATAGTGTGCTCCTTTGCGCATCATTTTTACTGCCGCTATAATACGCGCATGTTCGGTGTACTCCAAATGGTGTAATTGTGTGTCAGCCAGGTGACGGCTTGTTTTCTGCTTACGTACACCCCGCCGCAGCGTGCTAAAGTTTCGCCAAGACACAAATACGCACACTTCATATGACAGGAGAGTGAAGGATATGGAAAACAACTCCAGCAATCCCAACAACCCCCGATCAGCCAATCCCGTGCCCCCCGCAGGGGCAAATGCATCCGATAGCGCTCAGCAGCCCGTGCAGGTACCCGCATCCCAGGTGCCCCACACGCCCAAGCCTATCTATAACCAAACGACGAGCGGGCATCCCGCCCAGCATGCAGGAGGATATGTACCATCAGCCACTTCGCCCATCACTCCCCCGATGGCAAGTAAAGCCGCAAAGGCACCTGGTGGCGCAAAAACTTTTCTGCTTGCTTTCGCGGGTGCCGCGCTCGCCGTTATCATCGGCCTTGGAGGCTTCGGCATCTATACGGCAGCTACGGGCTCTAGCCCGGGGGCATCCACAACACTGGGCGGTTCGGAAACTTCGACCATCAACGTGACCAACGAAGACGCCGATTTGGCTGAAACCGTTGCGGCAAAGGCGCTTCCTTCCGTTGTTGCCATCGATGTCTATGTAAACCAGAGCGCGCAAGGCATGTTTGGGCCGACCGCCAATGGTGCGGCAACAGAATCGACACAGGCAGGGCTTGGCAGTGGCGTGGTCATTTCCAAAGATGGCTACATCCTTACCAATAACCACGTAATCGAAGGTTCCGACAGGCTTACCGTTACGGCGCAAGGCCAGGAATACGAAGCTAAAATTGTAGGCGCCGACGCTTCAAGCGACGTGGCCGTGCTCAAGATTGACGCCAAAGATTTGACCGCTGTTGAAATCGGCACCTCGTCTGATTTGACGGTAGGCGAATGGGTTATGACGCTGGGCAGCCCGTTTGGCTTGGAGCAATCCGTTGCCACCGGCATCGTTTCTGCAACCAGCCGTTCGGCCACCTTGGATGGTCAATCGGGCACCTCGTTTTACACGAACATGATTCAGACCGACGCAGCCATCAATCCCGGTAACTCGGGTGGTGCGCTTGTTGATAAAGACGGCAAACTCATCGGCATCAACACCATGGTAACGTCATACTCGGGTACGTACTCGGGCGTCGGTTTCGCTATCCCTGTCGATTACGCGATGGGCTTGGCTCAGCAGATCATCGACGGCAAGACGCCCACCCACGCACAGTTGGGTGTGTCAACGGCCACGGTGGACGCCGCAACCGCGAAGCGCTATGGCTTCCCGGTAAACGCAGGAGCCTACATCAGCAGCGTTGTTGCCGATTCGGCAGCTGGCAAGGCGGGCTTGCAGGAAGGCGATATCATCACCAAGTTCAACGCCACGCCGATCACTTCTGCAGATGAACTGATCTTGGCCATCCGCGCCATCAACCCGGGCGACAAGGCCACCCTTGAAGTAAACCGCGACGGAGAAAGCAAGACGATGGAAGTAACGATGGGCTCCGATGCCAACAGTGCATCAACCGGTTCAAGTTCGGGCAACAAGGGCAAGTAGCGCGATCAGTAATGCAAAGTACCCACCGGCGTGCAGGGGTCACTCTGCTCATTCGGTGAAATGACCGGGAAACGGCTACGCCAACAGGTGTGGCCGTTTTCTTTTCGGGTAAGATGGAAAAAATCACCAAGGTGAAAGGTACCCGCATGAGCCACGACTATAAATACAAGCGCGTTTTACTGAAGCTTTCCGGCGAAGCCCTGATGGGGGATACCGGTTACGGCATCGACCCCAAGGTTGTTGAAGATTTGGCCTTGCAGATTAAAGACATCGTGGAAGATGGTGTTGAACTGGCCATTACCGTGGGCGGCGGCAACATATTTCGCGGCATGGCCGGATCGGCCGAAGGCATGGATCGCGCCCAGGCAGATTACATCGGCATGTTGGCCACCTGCATGAATGCGCTGGCGCTGCAAGATGCCTTTGAACGCCACGACATCGTTACCCGCGTCATGAGTGCCATCGAAATGCGTCAGGTGGCCGAACCCTACATCCGCCGTCGCGCGGTGCGCCACTTAGAAAAGGGCATCGTCGTCATCTTTGCGGCGGGCACGGGCAATCCCTATTTCACCACCGATACCACCGCGGCGCTGCGCGCCTGCGAAATAGACGCGGAATGCCTGATGAAGGCCACGAAGGTGGATGGCGTTTACGACAGCGACCCCAAACTTAACCCCCAGGCCAAAAAGTACGACGAAATCAGCTATATGGAGGTGCTTTCCCGCGAATTGCACGTGATGGATTCCACGGCCACATCGCTGTGCATGGACAACCACCTGCCCATGCTGGTATTTGACTTGACGGTGCCCGGCAATATCTCACGCGTCCTGCGCGGCGAAAATGTAGGCACCACCGTAAAGTAGCAGTTCTCTGGGCAAAAATGTGCTAAGGTTTACGTGAATTAGCTCTGGAAGAATCAAGCAGAAACAATGAGTAGGCAGGCTTTGAAAGGATTATGATGGTAGACGAAATCATGCTGGCAGCCGAAGAGCATATGGAAAAAGCGATTCACGGTTTGGGTGAAAGCTTCGCATCGGTGCGCACGGGGCGTGCCAACACTATGATTCTCGATCGCATCAAGGTTGATTATTACGGCGTGCCCACGCCCATCAACCAGATGGCTGCGGTAAAAACCCCCGATGCCCACATGCTTATCATCGAACCCTGGGATAAAAGCTGCCTTTCCACCATCGAACACGCCATCATGCAAAGCGATCTGGGCGTGACCCCCTCAAACGACGGGTCCATCATCCGCCTGCCCTTTCCTTCGCTTACCGAAGAACGCCGCCGTGAACTGGTGAAGCAGTGCAAGGCGTACACCGAAGAAGCGCGTGTGGCCGTGCGCAACGCCCGCCGCGACGCCAACAATGCCGTTGACCGCGCAGTGAAAGACGAAGGCCTTTCTGAAGATGATCAGCGTCGCACCGAAACGGAAATTCAAAAACTGACCGATGCGTTTGTGGCGCG
Organism: Raoultibacter sp.; assembly: GCA_036640375.1. Taxonomy (GTDB): domain Bacteria; phylum Actinomycetota; class Coriobacteriia; order Coriobacteriales; family Eggerthellaceae; genus JAVWGW01. The sequence goes on from JAVWGW010000044.1 coordinate 3,572, forward strand.
CGTGGAAGAACTGTTCAAGAAAAAAGAAGCCGAGGTCATGGAAATCTAGCTTCCCAAGCGCCGAGTGATTTGAGATGTATTGAAGGTATCCTTGTCTGAAATATTTCCGCATCCGCCGGCAGGTCTTGATCCTGCCGCGCTTGTTGCTGGCCGCATTCCGGCGCACGTAGCTATCATTATGGATGGCAACGGTCGCTGGGCAAAGCAGCGGGGCAAAAATCGCCTCGAAGGGCACAATGCGGGCATTGCGGCGGTGCGTGAAAGCATTCGGTGTGCGTCTGACCTGGGCATTCGCTACCTTACCATCTATTCGTTTTCTTCAGAAAACTGGAAGCGCCCGCAGGAAGAAGTGACGGGTCTGATGGATTTGTTTGCCAAAACCATGCTGGCCGAAGTGGACGAACTGCACGCAAAGCAGGTGCGCGTAAAGGCCATCGGCCATCTGGAGGCGCTGCCCAAAAAAACGCGCGCAGCTTTTGTGACAGCGTGGGAAAAAACGAAGAACAACACGGGCATGACGCTGATTGTTGCCGTTAACTACGGTGGGCGTTTTGAAGTGCTCGATGCCGTGCGCCACTATACCGAAGACGCCTTGCGCGCGCAGGCGGCAGGCGCGCCGGTGCCCGCGCTGACCGAAGAATCCTTCTCTGATTATATGTATACCGCCACTTTGCCCGACCCCGATTTGATGATTCGCACCAGCGGGGAAATGCGCATTTCCAACTTCTTGTTGTGGCAGGTGGCCTACGCAGAATTTTATTGCACCCCCGTGCTGTGGCCCGATTTTGACCGCTACGAACTGCTGCGGGCCCTGCTTGATTATCAGGCGCGCGACCGGCGTTTTGGGGCGGTATAGCTTATGGAAAAGCAGGAAGTTTTCGATAAAAAAACTCTGAAGCAAAAAGCGCTTGCAAAAACACCCAAAAAGCTGCGTAACGCCTCCGATTTGCAGGTGCGCTTTCGCACGGGATTTGCCTACGTGGCCATTTCGCTTGTGTGCATCTTGGCCAACGAATTTACCACAGTGTTGCTGCTGGCGGTTTTGGCGGGTGTTTCGGCCAGCGAATTTTTCTACATGTTGCGCTCCGACGCGAAGCTTCCCAACGAGTTTTTGGGGGTTATTGCAGCGGCGTTATACCCGGTCAGCATGTGGCTTGCGGGCCTGGCGGGCATGATGGTGGTAACGGCAGTGTTTTTGCTGGTGCTGCTGGTGTGGTACGTTTTTTGGATGCGCGCGCGCATATCCGATGTGGGCGTCAGCTTTTTTGGCGCGGCCTATTGCGGGCTGTTGCTTTCCGGCGGCATGCTGGTGCGCACAGCGCTGCCCGATCCGTGGGGGGGCGTGCTGCTGCTGCTGGTGTTTTTCAGCGTGTGGGCCAACGATTCGTTTGCCTATCTTGTCGGGCGCAAATTGGGGCGCCACAAGTTGGCACCGCGCACGTCGCCTAAAAAAAGTTGGGAAGGTTTCATCGCCGGCTTGGCGGGTTCGATGCTTATGTGGTACGCCATGACCTTTATCCCGGGTATCGTTATGACCTGGTGGCAGGCGCTTTTGTTCGGACTTATCTGCGGCTTGGCGGGCGTTTTGGGCGATCTGGCCGAAAGCCGCATAAAGCGCAATTCCGGCTTCAAAGATTCGGGCACCATCATGCCCGGCCATGGCGGCCTGCTCGACCGTTGCGATTCGCTGTTTTTAGCTTCGGCTTCTTCGGCGGTTTTGTTGGTGTTGGGGGGGTGCATTCCGTATGTCTTCTAAAAAACGCATCGTCGTGCTGGGGTCCACCGGATCTATTGGCACGCAAACACTCGATGTGGTGCGCCGCCACCCCGACAAGTTGGAAATCGTTGGCCTGGCCGTGCACACACGCGTTAATGCCCTGGTGTCGCAGGCCCACGAATTCAAGGTGGCTTCGGTTGCTGTGGGCGACGAAGGCCTGCGCAGCGATGAGCGCTGCAAGCAGTTGCTGGCGCTGGCCGCCGGTGCCCATGCCGGGGTAAGTGTTGGTTTTGGCCCGCAGGCCGTGGAAGATTTGGTGCACAACACCGATGCCGATATTGTGGTAAACGCCCTGGTGGGGGCTGCGGGTTTGCGCGCAAGTTACGCAACGCTTGCGGCGGGCAAAGTGCTGGCTTTGGCCAACAAAGAATCGCTGGTGGTGGGCGGCGATCTGCTGATGCCGCTGGCCACGCACGAAACTCTGCTGCCCATAGATTCCGAACACGGCGCCATCTATCAATGCTTGTTGGGCGAAGATGCGCGCGAAGTAACGCGCCTGTGGGTAACCGCATCGGGGGGCCCCTTCCGCGGCTATACGCGCGATCAGCTGCGCACTATCACGCCCGAAGCGGCGCTGGCGCATCCCACGTGGAACATGGGGCCAAAAATTACCATCGACTCTTCAACCTTGATGAACAAAGGGCTTGAAGTGATCGAAGCCCACCATCTGTTTGCCATGGATTACGACAAAATCAGCGTCGTGGTGCAGCCGCAAAGCGCCATTCATTCCATGGTTGAATTTTCCGACGGGTCGGTGAAGGCGCACTTGGGCACAACGGATATGCGCATTCCCATCCAGTTCGCGCTTTCTTACCCGCAGCGCTGGGAAGCGCCGGTGCCTCCGCTGGATTTTGCAACGCTGGGGTCGCTGGAATTTTATCCGCCCGATACCAAAACCTTTCGCTGCTTGGCACTTGCCCGCGCGGCGGGATGCGCAGGGGGCACGCTGCCCTGCGCAATGAATGCTGCCAACGAAGTGGCGGTGGCCGCGTTTTTGGCCGGGCAGTGTGCTTATTTGTCCATTGCCGATTGCGTCGAAGCGGTTATGGAAGCACACCATGGAGAACGCGTTACAAGTGTGGAACAGTTGGCAGAAGTAGATTCCGCCGCCCGCCAATCTGCGTCAAACTACCTAGCAAAACTACGCTAAAAACGACACCTTAAAGGTTGGCTATGGATATTGTTTTAATGATTCTCTATATAACCATCGTGCTCAGCGTTCTCGTGTTCATTCACGAAGGCGGGCACTACCTGGTTGCGCGCGCCTTCGGGGTGCGGGTCACCGAATTCATGCTGGGTTTGCCCGGCCCGCGCATCGGTTTTACCTGGCACGGCACTAAGTTTGGCGTTACCGCCATTCCGCTGGGTGGCTATGCCAAGGTGTGCGGCATGGAAGTGGGGCAGCAAAGCCCGCACTTAGAACAGGTAATCGCCTACGCCTACGCCCACGGCACCGTGCTGATGGAAGATGTGGCGCGTGATCTGGGCATAAGCGATGAACAGGCCTACGATGCGCTGGATGAATTGACCGAATGGGGCACGCTTATCGGCCCCGCGCGCAAAGATGAATTCAACACCTATCGCACGCCTGAAGTGCGGGGATCATGTGAGCTGGGTGCGCCGCAACCCCTTGAAGATGCACAGGCCTTCTTTGAAAGCGAAGCCCGACAGCAGTACCGTTTCCTGCCGTTTTGGAAGCGCTCGCTTATTTTGCTGGCCGGCCCCGCCATGAACCTGCTGTTTGCCATGATCGTGTTCGTTATCATCTATTCCCTTATCGGTTTCGATGTGCAAAACCCCACAACGGGCGAAATGCAACATATGACGGTCGATCCGCTGCGGGCCATCGGGGCGGGCTTCAGCTACATCGGCGCGGTTATCGGCGCGGTGGTGGGGCTGTTCAACCCGCTTACGGCCGCCGAAACCGTTTCGCAGTCCACTTCGCTGATGGGTATGGCGGTGCTTTCAAAAACAGCTGCCGAACAGGGTTTTGTCAACTTCATTTCCTTTATGGCCATGATTTCGGTTTCGCTGGGCATCATGAATATGCTTCCCATTCCGCCGCTTGATGGCGGGCGCTTCGTGGTAGAAATCTACCAGAAAATCCGCCGCAAATTTATTTCCTACAAGGCGCTCAACTATTTAAGCATGGCGGGCATCCTGCTGTTTGTGGGCTTGTTCATCGTCATGCTCAACCAAGATATTCAGCGCTTCATTTTTGGGAATTGGGGTTAGCGCGCCCATGGATACTGTGGTAAAACCCAACGCAGCAACACGCCGCATCCAGGTGGGCAAGGTGGCTTTGGGTGGCGGCGCGCCCTGCGTGGTGCAGTCGATGTTGAATGCGCCTGCCACCGATGTGGCGGCCAACCTAAGCCAGATTGAGGCTTTGGCCGCAGCCGGCTGCGAAGTGGTGCGCATGGCCATCCCGCACGCGAACAGCCTTGATGCGTTTGAAGCCGTGTGCGCAGCGTCGCCCCTGCCCGTGGTGGCCGACATCCATTTTTCGGCGGATTTGGCCATTGAAGCGGCCCGCCGGGGTGCAGCGAAGCTGCGCATCAACCCGGGCAACATTGGGGGCTTAGAAAAAACGAAGCCGGTGCTGGCGGCCGCGCGGGCGGCGGGCATACCCATCCGCATCGGGGTCAATGCCGGGTCGCTTGATGCGGCACTGGCGGCACGCAGCGATTTGACCCTGCCGCAAAAGCTGGCGCAATCCGCGGCCGATTACGTGCGCTTTTGCCACCAGCAAGATTTCTTCGATGTGGTGGTTTCGGCCAAGGCGCACGACGTTATGGCCACGGTGGCCACCTATCGGCTTTTGGCGCGCGAAATTCCGCAGGTGCCGCTGCATATTGGCATCACAGAAGCGGGCACGCTGTTTCAAGGGGTTATCAAATCGGCCTGTGGCCTGGGTATTTTGCTGGAAGAAGGCATCGGCGACACGCTGCGCATTTCGCTCACCGATGATCCGGTGCAAGAAATCCGCGCCTGCTGGACGCTGCTTGGCGCTCTTGACCTGCGCCGTCGCGGCCCCGAAATCATCAGCTGTCCCACCTGTGGGCGCTGCCAGGTCGATTTGATTGCGCTGGCCAAGCAGGTGGATGCGCACTTGCAAACACTGGATGCCCCTCTTAAGGTGGCCGTTATGGGTTGCGTGGTCAACGGGCCGGGCGAAGCGGCCGATGCCGATATTGGCGTGGCGTGCGGTAACGGTGTGGGCGTGATATTTGCGCAGGGGAAAATCTTGCGCAAGGTGGATGCCTGCGCTATCGTAGAAACTTTAGTGGAAGAAATCGAAAAGCTGCAAACTCTTCAAGGGAAAAGGTAGGCAAGAAGGTATGAACAAGAACGTGAACCCCGCTATTTTGCGGATGAGCAGCATATATGCGCCCACATTAAAAGAGGATCCCAGCGATGCGGATATCACCAGCGCCAAGCTTTTGCTGCGCGCGGGAATGATACGCAAGGAAGCGGGAGGGCTTTATTCCTTTTTGCCCCTTGGCCTGCGCGTATTGCATAAAATAGAAAATATTGTGCGCGAAGAAATGGATGCATCCGGCGCCCAAGAAATGCTGCTGCCCTTTGTGCAGCCGGCCGATTTGTGGCGCCAAAGTGGGCGCTGGAACGTGTATGGCCCCGAACTTTTGCGCGTGGTGGATCGTCACGAAAACGAATTTTGCCTCAGCCCCACCCATGAAGAAATCATTACCGACCTTATCAACAATGAACTGCGCAGCTATCGCGATTTGCCGAAGAATTTCTACCAGATACAAATTAAATTCCGCGACGAAATCCGCCCGCGTTTTGGCCTGTTGCGTGGCCGTGAATTTGTGATGAAAGATGCCTACAGCTTCAACGCCACCCAGGAAAGCCTGGATGAAACCTATAACGATATGCGCGAAGCCTACACGAATATGTGCGATCGCATTGGCCTGGAATACCGCATTGTCGATGCCGACCCCGGCCAAATTGGCGGCAACGCTTCCGAAGAATTTATGGCCTTGGCCGAAACGGGCGAAGCTGAACTGGTCTATTGCGACTGCGGCTATGCGGCCGATACCGAAGCGGGCGCGTGCACGCCGCACCCCACGGTTTACCCCGCTACAGAAATGGTGAAGCTTGCCACGCCCGGCGTGCATACCATCGCCGATTTGGCGGCATTTTTGGGCTGCGAGCAATCGGCCACGGTCAAGGCGTTTGCCGGCAAAGATGAAGAAGGCAGCATCTGGGTGCTGTTTGTGCCCGGCGATTACGAAGTCAACGAATGCAAGGCCGCAGGCCTGGTGGGCGGCTTCGAGCCGCTCACCGATGAGGAAATGGCAAAAGCGCAGCTGACGAAGGGGTCGATGGGCCCGGTTGGCCTGCCCCAGGGCGTGCGCATTGCCGCCGATGAATCGCTGCGCGGTATCGAGCGCTGGGTGGTGGGTGCCAACGAAGATGGCTATCACTTCACAGGAGCGCAGCAGGGCAGCGATTTCACGGTGGATGCCTGGGGCGATCTTTCCCTGGTGCGCGTGGGCGACGTTTGCCCCACCTGCGGCAAACCGTTGCAGGCTGCGCGCGGCATCGAAGTAAGCCAGATATTTAAGCTGGGCACGAAGTATTCCGAATCTATGGGCGCCACGTTTATGGATGAACAGGGCAGCGAACAGCACTTTCTTATGGGGTGCTACGGCGTGGGCATTTCGCGCACGATGGCGGCCGTTGTGGAACAGTGCAACGATGAAAACGGCATGTTCTGGCCCTTCTCGATTGCGCCTGCGCACGTGTGCATCATTCCGCTTGCCAGCCCCGGCGATGCCGAAGTGTATCCTGTGGCCGAAAAGCTGGCTGCCGATTTTGCCGCTGCCGGCATGGAAGTGGTTATCGATGATCGCGATGAACGCGCGGGCGTCAAGTTTGCCGATGCCGATTTGATTGGATGGCCGCTGCAAATTGTGGTGGGCAAGCGCGGCTTAAAAGAAGGCTCCGTCGAAATCAAGCGCCGCAAAACAGGCGAAAAGAAGCTGGTCAAACTGGCGACAATCCAGGAAGCTATGGCATTTGCCCATCGCATGGCCAAGCCTGCCGGTGCGTTTGTGCACCATTTATTTTAGATTTTATGCAAAGGAAAAATATGCAAACCACGCCCAAGGCGATTTTGTTCGATCTGGATGGAACGCTGCTTGATACCCATGATTTGCTGCTGGAATGCTTTCGCTTTGCAACAAGGCAGGTACTAAACAGGGAAATCCCCGCCGATGTTCTGATGGCCAAGGTGGGCCAACCCCTTGATGTGCAAATGTGGGATTTCACCGACGATGAAGCCACCCACGATGCCCTGTGTCGCGCCTATCGCGCGCGCACGCAAGAACGCCATGATGCCTGTGTGAAAAGTTTTCCGGGTGGCATAGCGGTGTTGCAAGCGCTGAAGGCGGCGGGGTATCCGCTGGGCGTGGTTACCTCGAAGCGCCATATTCCCGCGCAGCATGGCCTGCAGCTGTTTGATATGGCGCAGTATTTTGATTGCCTGGTGGGTGCCGACGATTGCGCGGCCCACAAGCCTGACCCCGAACCCGTGCGTTTGGGTGCCAAGCTTTTGGGCTACAGCCCGCAAGAATGCGTGTTTGTGGGCGATAGCCCCTTCGATATGCAGGCGGGCAACGGCGCTGGCTGCTTCACCATAGCCGCCCTGTGGGGCATGTTCCCCGAAGAAGTCCTGCGCGCCCAAACCCCCAATGCTGTTTGCGCCCACTTTGAAGAAATCCTCGAGGTTGTAAGGCCGCGCTAGCGCGGCCTTACAACCTGACGGCGCGCCCTGGCGGGCATATAACCGTTCAAGCCTTTCGCGGCTTTCGTGCGCGTACAGGGAGTACGCTTACTTCAAGCAGCTCGGTCTTTCACGATTATCTGCTCCGCCAGG